>NZ_JBHXBO010000053.1:0-21339 GCF_042726775.1 Oerskovia sp. NPDC060287 | reverse complement strand
GTCACGTGCTCTTGCCACTTCGCCGGGTCCGCGAGGTTCACCCCTCGGTTAGTTGAACTTTCTACTACTCATGGGGAATGCTCGAGGGGCACACCGACCCGGTCGGTGCGGACACCGCTGTTCTGCACCTGCGAGAACGAGCGAGAGGCCCTGCCCGGATGACGATCGACCACCCGACCCGGTACTGGAACGGCATGACGATCCCGGATGCGGGGACGTTCCTGCTGGACGAGGCCCACAAGCGGGTCGGGTTCCTCGGGAAGCACATGATGGTCTCCCCGGTCCGCGGCGAGCTCACGCGTGCGAGCGCCACGATCGTCGTCGGGGCCGACCCGCTCGCGTCGGCCGTCTCCGCGACCATGGACGCCACGAGCCTCACGACCCACCACGACGAGCGGGACGTGCACCTGCGCAGCCCTGACTTCCTGGACGTCGAGCGGTTCCCGACCGTCGACTTCCGCAGCACGTCGGTGCGCTGGCAGGGCCCGCAGGACGACGCCATGCTGAGCTGGGCGCGCCTGCGCAACCGTTCGCCCGAGCGCTCCGAGGTCCCTGCGGCCAGGATCCAGGGAGCGGGCGCGGGGCACTTCGTCGTGAGCGGCCTGCTCACGATCCGGGACGTCACCCTCCCGATCGACCTGACCATGCAGTTCGGCGGGGCGCGGCGCGACCCGTACGGTCGCGACATCTTCGGGTTCAGCGCCTCGGGCACGTTCGACCGCGAGGCCTACGGGCTCGTCTGGAACGTCGTGCTGGAGACCGGCGGGCTGCTGGTGGGCAAGAAGGTCGAGATCGAGATCGCCGGCGAGGCGATCCGGCAGGACTGAGACCCAGCAGGACTGAGACCCAGCAGGACCGAGAGGTTCGCCCGACGGCGCACGCGGTCAGCCCGTCAGGAGTGACGGCGTCCGCGGGAGGCCCCGAACGGCCCGCCCACGAACAGCCCCAGGCCGAGCACGAACCCGAAGTCGTACCAGTTCCCGTTGTTGTGGACCTCGTAGATGTTCACCGTGTCGGTGAACAAGGAGATCACGAACGTCACGGGCACGATGATGCCCTGCCACAGACCGAGCCAGAACCCTGCGGGACTGCCGTCCGCGGTGGGGGTGCCGACGTCGGGGTTGGGCCCAGGGGCGCAGGCCGCGAGCGCCAGCGCGGCGAGGACCAGTGCTGCGGCGAGGGCGATGCGTCGGCCTCGTGGTGACGTGCGCGCGGTGCGGTGGGACGTGACGTCCTGCGTCGGGTGCATGGCCGACCTCCTCGTGGCTGGACCGGACGGTCGCCCCCAGCATCCGCCGTGCCGCGCCCCTGCTCAACCGCAGGCTCGCCTCCGCCACCCGGCGCAGGCGCTGACCGCGAGTCGCTGCTGCACCTGGCCGGGCGGCCTCGGCACGACGTGGAGCGCCTCGTGGTGCGCTCCACCATGACGTTCGTCGCGGTCCTGCTCCGACCTGTCGTCGGGGCGGGCCCGAGGCTCCGCGGTCAGGACAGGGGGCGTGTGCTCGTGGTGTCTGCCGCACGGACGCGGCGCACGCGTTGCCAGGTCTTCAGGGCACTGCGTGCTGCGCTCGCGACCGTGCTTCCGTTCGCGATGGCCGCGGTCTCCTCCGCAAGGTCTGCTGCGACGACGAGCAGCCGCTCGTGGACCAGGTCGCTCCCGGTGCGCCCGAGGGCACGGACCGCCCAGTACCGGGTTCTGGTGTCCGGACTGGCGGCCTGGTCGAGGAGCCAGGTCGTCTGGTCGGGCTCGATCGCGCCCAGGGCGGTCGACACGTAGCCCAGGAGCGCGAACCGAGGCTCGACGAGCTCGCGGCGCAGCCCGAGCGCGGCCTCGGACCCGCCGAGGTCGGCAAGGGCAGCGGCCGCGACCTCCCGGACGCGGTGGTCCGTGTCGCCGAGCACGTCGACGAGGGTCGGCACGGCCTCGTGCGCCCCCAGGACGCCGAGCACCTCGCAGCCGACCGTCCGCTCGTAGGCGACGGGTGAGTCGAGCAGGGCGAGGGCGTAGGGCACGGCTCTTCGGAAGCCCGCGCGTCCGCAGGCTGCCGTGAGGTACCAGGGTGCCGACGCCCCGTTCTCGAGGGCGCGCAGCATCGCCGGCTCGAGCGACGCGTCGGCGAAGGCGTAGAGACGGTTGAGAGTCCGCTCGAACGTGCTGATCGGGAACCGCTCGAAGCGCAGCACGACGTCGCGCAGGGCGTCGGCGGCCTCCCGGTCGCCGGCCAGGGCGCGTTCGGCGGCGGCGTCGACAGCGTCCTCGTCGACCGCGGGATCCGGGTCGAGGAGCCGGGCGAGCAGGTCGTCGGTCATCGCGAGGCCGAGCCGCGCGACGGACGCGGGTGGACGGGAACGCTGAGAACCATGGGGCGAGCATAGGGGGCCGGCCGACCGCCGGGTCTCCTCCGAGCGGGTCCGCTACGGTGGTCGCACCGACGTCGACGACGACCACCGAGGTGACCGCCATGCCCCGCCGCACCGTCCTGCTCGCCGGAGCCGTGGCGGCGTCGTGCGGCTCGCTGGCGCTGGCCGCCGCGCTGGGCGCGACCGGGCCGGTCGCGATCCCGCCGCAGGGGCCGTGGATCGTCGGGGTCGACGCGTGGCCCGACGGGATCGACGTCTGCATCGAGGACCCTGCGGTCGAGTACGCCGTGACACCGCTCCCTCTGCCGCCGCTCCCGACGACGGTCGCTTTCGTCCCCGGCGCCGTCCGCGAGGACGTCGAGCGGGTCGTGACGTGCCTGGACCGGTACGTCCCGCTGTCGAGCATCGACGTGATGACCGTGCCGGCCGGGGTCTCGTAGGCGCCCCCCGCTGATCCGCCCCCGGGCGACACCTGGTGGTCTCCGCCGACCGTCCGGTCCGGGTGCCCGCTATCCTTCCCCCGAAGACACGGGGTGCCCGCTCCCACGAGCCGGGCTGAGAACACACCCGTCGAACCTGATCTAGCTAGCACTAGCGAAGGGATGTCGGCAATGTCGCTTGCTGCCACCACACCTGTCCTGCCCCGACCCGAACCCGCGTCCAGCACCGCACGAGAACGCGTCGGGTCGCCCGGGGCCGAGGCCTCCCGCCCCCGCGTCCTGTCCATCGCGGGCACCGACCCGACGGGAGGCGCCGGGATCCAGGCCGACCTCAAGGCGTTCGCGGCGCACGGCGCGTACGGCATGGCGGTCACGACCGCCCTGGTCGCGCAGAACACGCACGGCGTCCGCACGGTCCACGTCCCGGGCGCGGACTTCCTGACCGAGCAGCTCGACGCGGTCTCGGACGACGTGGTGATCGACGCCGTGAAGATCGGCATGGTCGCCGACGAGGCCAATGCGCGTGCCATCGCGACGTGGCTCGGCCGGGTGCGTCCGCCGTTCGTCGTGCTCGATCCCGTCATGGTCGCCACGAGCGGCCACCGCCTCCTCGACGAGGGGGCCGAGCAGGCGGTGGGCGACCTGGTCGCGCTCGCCGACCTCGTGACCCCCAACCTCCCCGAGCTGGCCGTCCTCCTGGGCGAGCCGGCCGCGACCACCTGGCCGGACGCCCTCGCCCAGGCGAGGCGCCTGCACGTGGCGAGCGGCGCCGTCGTGCTCCTGAAGGGTGGTCACCTCACAGGGGAGGAGTCGCCCGACGCGCTCGTGGGGCCCGACGACGTCACGACCTTCTCCGCGCCCCGCGTCGACACCGTGCACACCCACGGGACGGGGTGCTCGCTGTCGGCTGCGGTTGCGGCGCTCCGACCCCGGCGCGACGACTGGGCGGGCGCCGTGCGCGATGCGAAGACCTGGTTGACCGGCGCGCTGCGGGCCGGGGGAGCGTTGACGGTGGGCACGGGCCGCGGACCCGTCGACCACCTGGCGCACCTGCCCACGCTGGGCCTGCGGGCGTTCTCCGAGGAGGCCTGGGAGCGGATCGCGGGCTGGCGCGAGGCCGTCAAGGGCATGGGATTCGTGCGGGCGCTCGCGGACGGGAGCCTCGCCGTCGAGGACTTCGGGTTCTACCTCGCGCAGGACGCCGCGTACCTCGCCGAGTACTCGCGCGTGCTGTCGCGGGCGAGCCAGCTCGCGCCGACGCCCGAGGCCCGGCAGTTCTTCGCGGGCGCGGCAGTCGAGTCGCTCGAGGTCGAGCAGGCGCTGCACCGTGACTGGTTGGGCGAGCACGCCGGGATGGACCGGGGGGCGGTCGAGAGCGTCGACCCCTCTCCCGTGACCGCCGCCTACACCAACCACCTGCACGCGGCGTCGAACGGGTCGTACGCGGAGACCGTCGCGGCGCTGCTGCCGTGCTACTGGCTGTACTCGTACATCGGCGACATCCTGGTGCGCCGGGCGGGGGACCTCGACGGGCATCCGTACGCGCGGTGGATCTCGCTCTACGGCGACCCGGCCTTCCAGGAGGCGACGCGCACCGCGTGCTCGTTCGCCGACGAGGCCGCGCGCTGGGCCTCGCCCGCCGAGCTCGAACGCATGCTCCGCGCGTTCGAGCTGTCCTCGATGCACGAGTACCTGTTCTTCGAGCAGGGGATCGACCGGCCGACCTGGCCCGAGGCGCCGGTCGGGGACGCCGAGAAGTGAGTAGATGCCCCTGATCCGGGGGGAACGGGGGCATCTGCTCACTTCTCGGCGCGAGCGGCCGTCCTCACGCGCTCGTCGTCCCGCCGTCCGGGTACGAGCAGTCGTACCCGGGCGGCCACCAGCGCCACGACGTGCTGACCTCGTTCGACGACACGCCCTCGGGGCGCTCCGTGACGCACTGCGTGCGCATCTGGTCGAGCCCGACCGTCAGGTAGTAGACCGCGAGCACGCCCGTGAAGACGACCATGAGGACGGTCAGCGCCAGGCGCAGGCGGTGGTCCGTGCGCCGGGTGGGTTCGTCCTCGCCGGGGCGCGGCGGCACCCAGTCCCAGCTCACGAGGCGGCGCTCGGGACGAGCAGGACCTTGCCCGTCGTCGCGCGGCCCTCGAGCGCGCGGTGCGCGTCGGCCGCGCGGGCGAGCGGGAACGTCGCGCCCACGCGCACGTCCAGGTCCCCCGAGGCGACGAGAGCGAAGATCTCGTCGGCGCGCTCGATGAGCTCGGCGCGCGTCGCGGTGTAGTCGTCGAGCTTGGGGCGGGTCGCGAACAGCGACCCGCCCTTGTTGAGGCGCTGCAGGTCGAACGGAGGTACCTGGCCCGAGGACCCGCCGAACAGCACGAGCATGCCGCGGCGGCGCAGCGACGCGAGCGACGCCTCGAACGTGTCCTTGCCGACCGAGTCGTAGGCGACCGCGACGCCCCGGCCGCCCGTGAGGTCGCGCACGATCGCGGGCAGCTCGGTCGGGAGGTCGTCGAGCTCGGCGTAGTTCACGACGTCGGCCGCCCCGGCCGCGCGCGACAGCTCGGCCTTGGCCTCGGTCGAGACGGTCGTGATGACGCGTGCGCCGCGACGCACCGCGAGCTGGGTCGCGAGCAGCCCGACGCCGCCGGCCCCCGCGTGCAGCAGGACGTCGTCCCCGGGCTGGACCGGGTAGGTCGAGGTCACGAGGTAGTGCGCCGTGAGCCCCTGGAGAGCCACGGCCGCCGCGACCCGCAGGTCGACCGACCCGGGGACCGGGATCGCGACGTCCGCGGGGACGATCACCTGCTCGGCGTACGAGCCGGACGCGTTGGTCCAGGCGACGTGGTCGCCGGGCTCGAAGTCCGTGACGCCCGGGCCGACCGCCCCGACGACGCCCGCGCCCTCGGTGCCGACCACGTGCGGGAACTCCATCGGGTACACCCCCGCCCGGCGGTAGGTGTCGATGAAGTTGATCCCCGCCGCCGCGACCTCGACGAGGAGCTCGCCGGGTCCGGGGACCGGTGTCGGGAGCTCGACGAGCTCGAGGACGTCGGGGCCGCCTGCCTGGAGTGCCTGGATCGCGCGCATGGGGTCAGCCTAGGCGGGACGTCGGCTCAGGCGGTGGCCGGACCCGCCGAGGCCCGCCAGCGTCCGTGGCGGCGCTCGACGTGGATCGGGTGCGCGAAGCAGCGCGAGACCGCCTCGGAGGTCAGGACCTCGTCCGCACGGCCGGACGCGGAGACCCGCCCCGGCGCGAGCAGCAGCGCGTGGCTCGTGGACCTGGGCAGCTCCTCGAGGTGGTGGGTCACGAGGACCGAGGCGACCTCGGGGTGCGCGACCCGCACCGCGTCGATCGTCGCGAGGAGCTGTTCGCGCGCCGCGACGTCGAGCCCTGTGCTCGGTTCGTCGAGCAGCAGCAGCGCGGGGTCGGCGACGAGCGCCCGGGCGATGATGGTGCGACCGCGCTCTCCCTGCGACAGCGTGGTCCACGGCTCGTGCTCCTTGCCGCCCAGCCCCATGTCGGCCACGAGGGCGCGCGCCCTGTCGACCTCGGCCCGGGTCGGCTCCCAGCGCTGGCGCCAGTCGATCGTCCCGGTGATCCCGGTCAGGACGACCTCCTGGATCGTGAGGGGCGTGCGCAGCGGGTGGCGCGGGTTCACGTGGCCGATCCGGCGGTGCAGCGTCTGGACGTCGACGCGCCCGAGCGTGTGCCCCAGCACGTCGACCCCACCGCGCGTGGGGTGGTTGCGCGCCGCGCACAGGCTGAGGATCGTGCTCTTGCCTGCACCGTTGGGACCGACCAGCGCCCAGTGCTCGCCCGCGCGGACCGTGAGGTCCACGTGCTCGAGGATCGTGCGGCCGCTGCGGACGAACGCGACGTCGCGCATCGCCAGCACGACGGCGGCGCCCGCCTCGGCCGTCGAGGCACCCGGGGGAAGGGCCACCCGGGCGTCGCCGGGAGCCGGGCGCGGAGGCGTCACGGTCCCGGGTGCGGCGGAGGCGGTGTCAGTGCTCACGGGTGACCTTCTCGTGGACGGAGTCGAGGTGCCGGCGGCTCGTCGCGGCGGCGCGGTCGGCGTCGCGGTCGCGGACGGCGTCGAGGATCGCCTCGTGGGCGTCCTGGTCGTGCCGGTGGCGCTCGCCCGCGCCGTCGAGCTCGATCATGTCGACCATCGCCCGACGCAGGCGCGGGACGAACGTCGCGAACAGGTCGGTCAGGACCGCGTTGTGCGCGGCGTCGACGACCGCGCGGTGGAAGACCAGGTCGGCGTCGACGTACTCCCGGGCGCTCGCGGTCGGGGAGACCTCGCCACGGCCCGCGAGCGCCCGGGCCATCGCGCGGAGGTCGGCCGGGGTGCGGCGGGTCGCGGCGAGCCGGGCGGCCTCGGTCTCCAGGGCGCCGCGGACCTCGAGCACGTCGACGATCTCGCCGCGCCGCAGGACCTCCTCCCAGTCCTCGCTCGCCTCGGCCCGGACGACGTAGACGCCCGAGCCCTGGCGGCTCTCGAGAACTCCCTTGCCGGCGAGCTGGCGGACGGCCTCGCGCACGGTCGAGCGCCCCACGCCGAGCTCGTCGGCGAGCGCCTGCTCGCCGGGCAGCTTGTGGTCGAGCGGCCAGGTGCCGGTGCGGACGCGGTCGAGCAGGAGCGCGGCGGCCTGGTCGGCGAGGGGGAGCCGGCGGAGCGTGGGCATGGGAGCCAACCTCTCAGGTTGTCTGAGGACTTGATCGCCGCTAGCGTACCTCCCATGTCGTGGAGCGCACTCCTTCTTGGTCGCCGCGGCGGGGCCTGAGCCGACCGGCTCCCCGCCGTGGGGAACTGCCGTGCGCCGGTCGGACGCCGCCTGCCGTGCACCGCGCGGCCCGCACCAGGAGACACGACCATGACCACCAGCCCGTTCCCCACGCTGCGCACCCCCGACGGCGCACCGGCCCCCGGCCGGCCGGCGTGGAATCGCCAGCGCGCCTCGCGCATGCCCTCGCACCGTTACCAGGACGTGTTCTCGCGCGTCGCCGTGCCGCTCACGGACCGCCTGTGGCCCACCCGCCGCCTCACGTCGGCACCGCTGTGGGTCCCCGTCGACCTGCGCGACGGCAACCAGGCTCTGACCGAGCCCATGGACCCCGCCCGCAAGCGCCGCTTCTTCGAGCTGCTCGTCGCGATGGGGTACACCGAGATCGAGGTCGGCTACCCGTCGGCCTCGCAGACCGACTTCGACTTCGTCCGCCTGCTCGCCGAGACGGACCTGGCCCCCGAGCACGTCACGATCGTGGTCTTCACGGCCGCCCGGGCGGACCTGATCGCCCGGACGTTCGAGTCGGTCCGCGGTCTGCGCAACCCCGTCGTGGTGCACCTGTACACCGCGACCGCCCCGACCTGGCGCGACGTCGTGCTGGGCAGGGACCGGGCCGAGCTCTCGGACCTGATCGCCGCCGCGGGCACCGAGGTCCTGCGGCACGCGGGCGACGACCCGCGCGTGCGCTTCGAGTTCTCGCCCGAGGTCTTCAACCTCACCGAGCCCGACTACGTGCTCGAGGTCTGCGCGCGCATGACGACCCTGTGGGACGCGACGCCCGAGCGGCCCGTGATCCTCAACCTCCCGGCGACGGTCGAGGTCGCGACGCCCAACGTCTACGCCGACCAGATCGAGTACATGCACCGCAACCTCGACCGGCGCGACGCGGTGATCCTGTCCGTCCACCCGCACAACGACCGCGGCACGGGCGTGGCGTGCGCCGAGCTGGCGGTCCTCGCGGGCGCGCAGCGCGTCGAGGGCTGCCTGTTCGGCAACGGCGAGCGCACGGGCAACGTCGACCTGGTGACGTTGGGACTCAACCTGCACGCGCAGGGCGTGGACCCAGAGATCGACTTCTCCGACGTCGACGAGATCCGGCGCACGGTCGTGGACTGCAACCGGATCGATGTGCACGAGCGCCACCCGTACGCGGGCGACCTGGTGCACACGGCCTACTCCGGGACGCACCAGGACGCGATCCGCAAGGGTCTCGCGCGCCATCGCGCTGATGCGCGAGCGGCGGGCCTCGACCCTGCGGACGCCCCCTGGAAGGTGCCGTACCTGCCCGTCGACCCTGCCGACGTCGGGCGCTCGTACGACGCCGTGGTGCGCGTCAACAGCCAGTCCGGCAAGGGTGGCATCGCCTACCTGCTCGAGTCCGCGTACGGGCTCGAGCTGCCTCGACGGCTCCAGATCGACTTCGCGCGCCGCGTGCAGGAGCACGCGGACGGCAGCGGGGGAGAGGTGACGGCGGAGGGCTTGTGGCGCCTCTTCGAGGAGGCGTACGTCCTGCCCGACGGCGGAGGTCCCCAGGTCGTGCCGCTCGCCTGGTCGGTCGCGCGGCCGGGCGAGACGGACGACTGCGGCGAGCGCCTCGACGTCGTGCTGTCCGTGGAGGGTGAGCGGGTCGAGCGGTCCGCGGTCGGTGCGGGACCCGTCGACGCGCTCGCGAGCATCCTGGCCGGGCTGGGGCTCCCGGTCGAGGTGCTGGGGCTGACGCAGCAGTCCGTCACCGCGGGCAGCGACGCGGGGGCCGTGACCTACCTGGAGCACCGTGCCGCGGACGGCTCGGCGGCGTGGGCCGTGGGGAGGGACGCGTCGGTGCTGGGCGCGAGCGTGCGGGCCCTGGTCGCGGCGGCGAACCGCTCCTGATCCGCTCGCGCTCGACCTGCCGGCCGTCGGGGGCCGGCAACGACGTCTCGAGCGCGGCTCGCCTGGAGGCCGAAGGCCGCCTCGGGGCCGCCGACGGCCGGCCCACCCGACGTGCCCAGAGGCCAGCGGCTGACGGGCCACCACCTCTGGCACGGTCCGCGGCTCCGTCCGGTGTCGGTACCCCGTGGCACGCTGCCTGCATGGCTACCCATGCGCACGGCATCCATCACTCGATCGACTACCTCGAGCTGTCCGTCACGGACATGGCCGAGGCGCAGTCGTTCTACGCCGAGGCCTTCGGGTGGGAGTTCGTCCCCTACGGTCCGGGGTACGCGGGCTTCCGCACCGCGGCCGAGGAGGGGGAGGCAGAGGCGGGTGGTCTGGCGCTCGCCGACCAGGTCACACGGGGTGGCCCGCTCGTCCTGCTCTTCTCCGCGGACCTCGACGAGTCGCTCCTGCTGGTCCAGGACGCGGGCGGAGAGATCCTCGAGGGACCGTACGACTTCCCCGGTGGGCGGCGGTTCCACTTCCTCGACCCGAGCGGCAACGAGCTGGGTGTCTGGGGTCGGTAGTTCCCGATTCGACTGCATAACTATGTATAGTTCTGCATATGACGATCACAGTGGCGGTTGCCGGGGCTTCCGGGTACGCGGGAGGGGAGATGCTCCGGCTGCTGTCCGGGCACCCCGAGGTCCAGGTCGGTGCGCTCACGGCGCACTCCAACGCGGGGTCGGTCCTCGGGCTGCACCAGCCGCACCTGCGATCCCTCGCGGATCGCGTCCTGCTGCCGACGAGCGTCGAGCACCTGGTCGGCCACGACGTCGTCGTGCTCGCGCTGCCGCACGGCGCGTCGGGTGAGATCGCGGCGCAGCTGCCCGACGACGTCCTGGTCCTCGACCTCGGCGCCGACCACCGGCTCTCCTCGGCCGCGGACTGGACCGCGTTCTACGGGTCCGAGCACGCGGGCACCTGGCCCTACGGGCTGCCCGAGCTCCTGATCGCCGAGCAGACGGGCGCCGGGGTCGAGTACACCAAGCAGCGCGAGGTCCTGGCGGGCGCGCGCCGCATCGCCGTCCCGGGCTGCAACGTCACGGCCGTGACCCTGGGCCTGCAGCCCGGCGTGGCCGCGGGCCTCCTGGACCCGGTCGACGTCGTCGCGGTCCTCGCCAACGGGTACTCGGGCGCGGGCAAGTCCCTCAAGACGCACCTGCTCGCCTCGGAGGCGCTCGGCTCGGCCCAGCCCTACGCCGTGGGCGGCTCGCACCGGCACATCCCCGAGATCGCGCAGAACCTGCGCTCGGCAGGCGCAGCCGAGGTGACCATCTCGTTCACCCCCACCCTGGTGCCCATGTCCCGCGGCATCCTCGCGACCGCGACGGCGCGCCTCGTTGCGGGCCACGAGGACCTGAGCGTCGACGCCCTGCGCCAGGCCTACGAGCAGGCGTACGTGGGCGAGCCGTTCGTCCAGCTCCTGCCCGAGGGGCAGTGGCCCACGACGGCCATGACGCTCGGCGCCAACACGGCCCTGGTCCAGGTCGCGATCGACCGCGCCGCGGGCCGCGTCGTGACCGTCACCGCGATCGACAACCTCGTCAAGGGCACCGCAGGCGGCGCCGTCCAGTCCATGAACATCGCCCTGGGTCTGCCGCAGACCCTGGGGCTCACCACCGAAGGGGTCGCACCGTGACCGTCACCGGACCGCTCGGCTTCCGGGCCGCAGGAGTCGTCGCCGGGCTCAAGTCCACCGGCAGCAAGGACGTGGCCCTCGTCGTCAACGAGGGGCCGCTCGACGTCGCCGCGGCCGTCTTCACGACCAACCGCGTGTTCGCGGCCCCCGTCGCGTGGTCGCGCCAGGCCGTCGCGGACGGGATCGCGCGCGCCGTCGTCCTCAACTCGGGTGGCGCCAACGCGTGCACCGGCCCCGAGGGCTTCGCCGACACGCACCACACGGCCGAGTACGTGGCCGACCTCCTCGAGGTCTCCGCGGGCGACGTCCTGGTCTGCTCGACGGGACTCATCGGCGAGCGCCTGCCCATGGACAAGCTCCTCGCGGGCTGCGACGCGGCGGCAGGGGCGGCCGACGCCGAGGGCGGCCCCGACGCGGCCCTCGCGATCATGACGACCGACACGGTCCCCAAGACCGTGCTCGTCACGCGCGAGGTGCGCGACGAGCACAGCGTCGACGGCGCCTCGAGCTGGTCGGTGGGCGGCATGGCCAAGGGGGCGGGCATGCTCGCTCCCGGCCTCGCGACCATGCTCTGCGTGCTGACGACCGACGCCGTGGTCGACGCCGCGACCGCCGACGCCGCGCTGCGCGCCGCGACGGCCACCACGTTCGACCGGGTCGACTCGGACGGCTGTATGTCGACGAACGACACGGTGATCCTCCTGGCCTCCGGTGCGTCCCAGGTGCCGGTGTCCCTCGAGGAGCTCACGGCGGCCGTGACCGAGGCGTGCGCGGACCTCGCCCGCGCCCTGGTCGCGGACGCCGAGGGCGGGAGCCACGACATCGCGGTCGTCGTGAAGAACGCGAGCGACGAGACCGCGGCGCTCGCGGTCGCTCGAGCCGTGACGCGTTCGAACCTCTTCAAGGCCGCGGTGTTCGGCAACGACCCCAACTGGGGCCGGGTGCTCTCGGCCGTGGGGACCGTCCCCGAGGACGTCGCGCCCTTCGACGCGCTCGAGCTCGACGTGTCGATCAACGGGGTCCAGGTCTGCCGGGCCGGGGGAGTGGGCGAGCCGCGCGAGCTCGTCGACCTGGCCTCGGCACGCGAGGTGCACGTCGAGATCGACCTGCACGCGGGCGACGCGCAGGTCACGGTCTGGACCAACGACCTCACGCACGACTACGTCCACGAGAACAGCGCGTACTCCTCATGAGCACCCCGACCTCCGAGGACTTCGTGTTCGACACCCGCACCGACCTGACCCCCGGCCAGAAGGCCGAGGTCCTGCTGGAGGCCATGCCCTGGCTCCAGGAGTTCCGCGGCGCGCTCGTGGTCGTCAAGTACGGCGGCAACGCCATGATCGACGACGAGCTCAAGGCCGCGTTCGCGCGCGACATGGTGTTCCTGCGCCAGGTCGGCCTGCACCCCGTGGTCGTCCACGGCGGCGGCCCGCAGATCTCCGCGATGCTCGCGCGGCTCGGTATCGAGAGCGAGTTCCGCGGCGGGCTGCGCGTCACGACCCCCGAGGCCATGGACGTCGTCCGCATGGTCCTCACGGGACAGGTCTCGCGCGAGCTCGTCGGGCTCATCAACGCGCACGGGCCCTACGCGGTGGGGCTCTCGGGCGAGGACGGCGGTCTGCTCCAGGCGCAGCGCCGGCACGCGATGGTCGACGGCGAGCCCGTCGACGTCGGCCTGGTCGGAGACGTCGTGGAGGTCCACCCGTCCGCGGTCCAGGACCTGCTCGACGCCGGGCGCATCCCCGTCGTCTCGACCATCGCCCCGGACCTCGACGACCCCACCCAGGTGCTCAACGTCAACGCCGACACGGCCGCCGCGGCGCTCGCTGTCGCGCTCGGAGCCAAGAAGCTCATCGTCCTGACCGACGTCGAGGGCCTGTACACCTCGTGGCCGGACAAGACCTCGCTCGTCAGCCAGATCACGCGGACCGAGCTCGCCGCGCTGCTGCCCTCGCTCGAGGCCGGCATGGTCCCCAAGATGGAGGCCTGCCTGCGCGCGGTGTCCGGCGGGGTCCCGCGCGCGACCGTGATCGACGGCCGCGTGGCCCACTCGGTCCTCCTGGAGGTCTTCACGACGCGCGGCAACGGGACCATGGTCGTCCCGGACCCGCTCTCGTCGAGCACCACGACGCCCCCCACCGCCCACGTCACCTCGCAGGAGCAGGCATGAACGGCACGACCGGCGAGATCTCGCCGACCACCTCGGACAGCGTTGCCGACCCGGCGGCCACGGGCGTCGAGGGCGCTCCGGGCCGCGAGGGCACCGCGGACACGACCCTGACGGGACCGGGCAGCGTCGCGCAGTGGACCGAGCGCTACACGCACGCGGTCATGGACACGTTCGGCGCCCCTCAGAAGGTCCTGGTCCGCGGCGAGGGCGCGTACGTGTGGGACGCCGACGGCAAGCGTTACCTCGACCTGCTCGCGGGCATCGCGGTCAACGCCCTGGGGCACGCGCACCCCACGCTCACCGCGGCCGTCAGCGCCCAGCTGGGCACGCTCGGGCACGTGTCGAACTTCTTCGGCACGCCCACCCAGATCGCGCTCGCCGAGCGCCTCCTGAACCTCGCACAGGCCCCCGAGGGCTCGCGCGTGTTCTTCACCAACTCGGGCACCGAGGCCAACGAGGCCGCCTTCAAGATGGCGCGCCGCAACCGTGACGGGGCCGCCGGCCCGGGCACGCGGACCAGGATCCTCGCGCTCGAGGGCGGCTTCCACGGCCGAAGCATGGGCGCGCTCGCCCTCACCTCCAAGGCTGCGTACCGCGAGCCGTTCGAGCCCCTGCCCGGTGGCGTCGAGTTCGTGCCGTTCGGCGACCTGGTCGCGCTCGAGGAGGCGTTCTCGGACGAGGCCGTCGCCGCGCGCGGCGAGGTCGCCGCGCTGTTCGTCGAGCCGGTCCAGGGCGAGGCGGGCGTGCGCCCGCTCCCGCCGGGCTACCTGGTGGCCGCACGCGAGCTGACCGCGTCGTCGGGCGCGCTGCTGGTCCTCGACGAGGTCCAGACGGGCGTGGGGCGCACGGGGACGTGGTTCGCGTTCCAGCAGCAGGAGATCGGCGGGGGCGTCGTGCCCGACGTCGTCACGCTCGCCAAGGGGCTCGGCGGCGGGTTCCCCGTGGGAGCCGTCGTGGCGTTCGGCGAGCGGGCCGCGACCCTCCTGGGACGGGGCCAGCACGGCACGACCTTCGGCGGAAACCCTGTTGCCGCAGCGGCGTCGCTCGCGACGCTCGCCGTGATCGAGCGCGACGGCCTGCTGGCCAACGTGCGGGCCGTCGGCGAGCAGCTGCGCGAGGGGATCGCGGCGTGCGGCAACCCCGTGGTCGCGGGCACGCGCGGCCACGGCCTGCTGATCGCCGTCCAGCTCTCGGCGCCCGTCTCGGCCGAGGTCGCGCGCCTGGCCCTCGACGCCGGGTTCATCGTCAACGCCGTGCAGCCCGACGCGATCCGCCTCGCCCCGCCCCTGATCCTGACCCGTGACCAGGCGAGCGAGGTCGTCGCGTTCTTCGCGGGCCTGCCTGCCGACCTCACTCGACGCGTACCCACCCCCGCCCCCACCGCCTCCGCCACGCCTCCGAAGGGCTGACAGTGACTGCCTCGACCGCCCCCGTCCGACACTTCCTGCGCGACGACGACCTCACCCCCGCCGAGCAGCGCGAGGTCCTCGAGCTCGGCCTCGGATTCCGCGAGGACCGTTTCATCCGCACGCCCCTGCGTGGCCCCCAGGCCGTGGCGCTCATCTTCGACAAGCCCTCGACCCGGACCCGCGTGTCGTTCTCGGCGGGGGTCGCCGAGCTCGGCGGGTACCCGCTGACGATCGACGGCGCGACGAGCCAGCTCGGTCGCGGCGAGCCCATCGCGGACACCGCCCGGGTCCTGGACCGCCAGACGTCCGCGATCGTGTGGCGGACCTTCGGCCAGGAGCGCATCGAGGAGATGGCGCGGGTCGCGAGCGTCCCGGTCGTCAACGCGCTGACCGACGAGTTCCACCCGTGCCAGATCCTCGCCGACCTGCTGACGGTCGCCCAGCTGCGCGGCGGCGTCGGCGCGCTGGCAGGCACGTCGCTCGCCTACCTGGGCGACGGGGCCAACAACATGGCCCACTCCTACCTCCTGGGCGGCGCGACCGCGGGCATGCACGTGCGCATCGGCGCACCGGCGCAGTACCTGCCGGACCCGGCGATCGTCGCCGACGCCGAGCGCATCGCGCGCGAGACGGGCGGCTCGGTCCTGGTGACGACCGACGCGCTCGAGGCCGCGCGGGGCGCCGACGTCGTCGCGACCGACACCTGGGTCTCGATGGGGGACGAGGCGAGCGCCGCCGAGCGCGAGCTGCCGTTCGTGCCGTACCAGGTCAACGCCGAGGTCATGGCCGTGGCGGCCCCCGACGCCCTCGTGCTCCACTGCCTGCCGGCCTACCGGGGCAAGGAGATCACCGCCGAGGTCATCGACGGTCCGCAGTCGGCCGTCTGGGACGAGGCCGAGAACCGCCTGCACGCCCAGAAGGCGCTGCTGACCTGGTTGCTGGAGCGATCGTGACGACCGGGGGCCTGGGACCGGGCAGCGTGCCGACCACCAAGGCAGCACGTCACGCGCGCATCGCACAGCTCGTCGCGCGGCACGAGATCCACTCGCAGGCCGAGCTGGCCAAGGCGCTCGCGGAGGACGGCGTGAGCGTCACGCAGGCGACGCTCTCGCGCGACCTGATCGAGCTGCGCGCCGAGAAGGTCCGCAGCGCGTCGGGCTCGCTGGTCTACGCGGTGCCGGGGGAGGGCGGGGACCGCTCTGTCCAGGTCGCGAACGACGCCGAGTACGTTGCCGCCCGGCTCGCGCGCCTCTGCGGCGAGCTCCTGGTCTCGGCCGAGGCCTCGGGCAACCTCGTGGTGCTGCGGACCCCTCCGGGGGCGGCGCAGTACCTGGCCTCGGCGATCGACCACTCGGTGTTCGTCGGGGTGCTCGGCACGATCGCGGGCGACGACACAGTCCTGGTGATCTCGCGCGAGGTCGACGGCGGCGAGGAGATGGCCGCGCGCTTCCTGGCCCTGAGCAACCCGGTCGGGCCGTCCGCCTCCTGACGTCCGACGGCCTGCGGGCTGACAGACTGTGACAGGACACCAGAGGCCGTGACGCGCACGGGGCCGCCTGCCGCACCCGCGTCCGCACGGCCGCACTCGCACGACAGACAGACACGAACGACCCTGCCGACGACGAGGGCGACCCGCTCGCCCGGTCGCCGGCGGGGAGAACCCTCGAGGTCCTCGGCCGACGGCCGGGGCCTCGGCCGCCCGCGACGAGACGTCCGGGAGCGGCATCGACCTCGGTACCGGGAGCCTGAACCATGAGTGACGACCTGAACGACAACACCCCTGCGCCCGGGGACGAGCAGCCGGCGGCCGCCGCGCCTGCCGCCCCGGTCAGCCTGTGGGGTGGCCGCTTCGCCGGTGGCCCCGCCGAGGCGCTGGCGGCACTGTCGCAGTCGACGCACTTCGACTGGCGGCTCGCGCAGCACGACATCGCAGGATCCCGGGCGCACGCCAAGGTCCTGGCCGCGGCCGGCCTGCTCGACGAGGACGAGCTCACGGCGATGCTCGAGGCGCTCGACGTGCTCGCGGCCGACGTCGAGTCGGGGGCCTTCCTGCCGGTCCTGGCCGACGAGGACGTGCACACGGCCCTCGAGCGCGGGCTCATCGAGCGTGCCGGAGCCGAGCTGGGCGGCAAGCTGCGTGCCGGGCGCTCGCGCAACGACCAGATCGCGACCCTCGTGCGCTCGTACCTGCGCGAGGAGGCCCGCGCGATCGGCATCCTGGTGCTCGACGTCGTCGACGCCCTGATCGAGCAGGCCGAGGCGCACCCGGGCGCACCCATGCCGGGTCGCACGCACCTGCAGCACGCGCAGCCGGTGCTCCTCGCGCACCACCTGCTCGCGCACGCGTGGCCGCTGCTGCGCGACGTCGACCGCTTCATCGACTGGGACGTGCGCGCGGGGCGCTCGCCGTACGGCTCGGGCGCGCTCGCGGGCTCGTCGCTGGGCCTGGACCCGGCGGCCGTCGCGGCGGACCTGGGCTTCGACGGCCCGGTCGAGAACTCGATCGACGGCACGGCCTCGCGCGACGTGGTCGCCGAGTTCGCGTTCGTCTCGGCCATGCTGGGCGTGGACCTCTCGCGCTTCGCCGAGGAGATCATCATCTGGAACACCAAGGAGTTCGGCTTCGTCCGCCTGGACGACGCCTACTCGACGGGTTCGAGCATCATGCCGCAGAAGAAGAACCCGGACATCGCGGAGCTCGCGCGCGGCAAGGCGGGGCGCCTCATCGGCGACCTGACGGGCCTCCTGGCGACGCTCAAGGGCCTGCCGCTCGCGTACAACCGCGACCTGCAGGAGGACAAGGAGCCGGTGTTCGACCAGGTCGACACGCTCAAGGTCCTGCTGCCCGCGTACGCGGGCATGGTCCGCACCCTGACGTTCGACACCGAGCGCATGGCCTCGCTCGCGCCGCAGGGCTTCTCGCTCGCCACGGACATCGCCGAGTGGCTCGTCCGCGAGGGCGTGCCGTTCCGCGTGGCGCACGAGGTCGCGGGAGCGTGCGTGCGGGTGTGCGAGGAGCGCGGGATCGAGCTGTGGGACCTCACGGACGCCGACCTCGCCGAGATCTCGGCGCACCTGACGCCCGGCGTGCGGGACGTGCTGACGGTCGAGGGCTCGCTCGCGTCGCGCGACGCGGTGGGCGGCACGGCCCCGGCGCGCGTCGCCGAGCAGCTCGAGGAGGCGAAGGTCCGCTCGGCGGAGTACCGCTTCTGGGTCCAGGGCTGAGGCCTGCATGAGCGTGAGCGCTGAGGTCCTCGCGGACCTCGTCTCCCGCGTGCACGACGGCGCAGCCCGCCTCGGCGCGGGACGTCCGGCAGGTCCGGGCGTCCCCGCCGGGCCGGGGTGCCGTCTGGTCGTCGTCGACGGCCCGGCCGGCTCGGGCAAGACGACGCTCGCGGCGCAGCTGGGCGAGGCGCTGCCGGCGCAGGTGGTCCACATGGACGACCTGTACGAGGGCTGGACCGGGATGACCGCGGGTACCGGGCGGCTCGTCGAGCAGGTGCTCGTCCCGTTGTCGCAGGGCAGGCCGGGGCGCTACCAGCGCTACGACTGGACGCTCGGCGACTTCGCGGAGTGGCACGACGTGCCCCTGGCCCCGTTCCTCGTCGTCGAGGGGTGCGGGGCCGGGGCCCGCAGGATCGCCGACCTGACGACGCTGCTGGTGTGGGTCGAGGCCGACGACGAGATCCGCCTCGCCCGGGGGATCGCGCGCGACGGCGACGACGCGTACGACGCCTGGATCGACTGGATGGTCTCGGAGCGCGCGGTCTACGCGGTCGAGGGGACGGCCGAGCGGGCCGACGTCGTGCTCGACGGCTTCGGGGAACCGGTCCTGCGACCCGACCGGGCCGCCGGGGGCGTCGCGGACGTCTGAGGCGACGACCGTCTCGGGCGTGCTCCTGAGTCGGTCGGTGGGAAGCACCCCCGAAACATGCGAGGCGTAGATTGCGGGGGAGACCCGCGCCGAGCCAGGGAGGCCACCGTGCCCGATCCCCTCCGATCCAGCACCGCCGACCTCCGCCCCGTGCAGGATCCGGACGGACCCGTCCTGGACGTGCCGGCCCGGGGCTGGTTCGGGCGGTCGAGCCTCGAGGTCGCGCGGGACCTGCTCGGGTCGTCGATCACGCACCGCACGCCCGAGGGCACCGTCACGGTCCGCCTCACCGAGGTCGAGGCCTACGACGGCGAGCGCGACCCGGGCTCGCACGCCTTCCGGGGGCGCTCCGAGCGCAACCGGGTCATGTACGGCGAGCCCGGTCACCTCTACGTGTACCGGCACCTGGGCCTGCACCACTGCGTCAACGTGGTGTGCGGGCCGCTCGGACAGGCGTCGGCGGTCCTGCTGCGGGCAGGCGAGGTGACCGACGGCGTCGAGCTGGCCAGGGCGCGTCGTCTGGCGGTCGGGGTGTGCGACTCGGACCGGCAGATCGCGCGGGGGCCCGCCCGGCTCGCGGTGGCTCTCGGGCTCGACCTCGACCACTACGGGCTGGACGTGACGGACGTGGCGGGCGACGTCGTCGTGCACCGGGACACGCGCACGCTGCGGCCCGCGATCGCGACCGGACCACGAGTGGGCGTGAGCGGCGACGGGGGAGACGCGAGCGTCTACCCGTGGAGGCTGTGGCTCACCGGCGACCCGACGGTCTCCGCCTACCGTCCCGCGTATCGCCGGACGCGCTGAGGCCCGCGTCCGGCGCGGGCCGGACGGCCCCGCTGACCCCCGGGCGCCGCTCGGGACAGCGACGCGGATCGCGATCCAGCCCGCCCGCGCGCGACGCGCGGCGTCCACGGAGCAGGGGAAGTCGGTGCTCGGGGGCGGGACACGGCAGACTAGGACATCGGGCGTGCGCCGGGACGGACGGCGCCCCCGATCCAGGCCCTGCGCCGCACCGCGCGCGGGCACGACGAAGGAGATGCAGTGAACGACGTTCTCGACGAGTTGCAATGGCGAGGCCTGGTGGCGCAGTCCACCGACGAGGCCGCGCTGCGTGCTGCGCTGGCCGAGGGACCCGTCACCTATTACTGCGGCTTCGACCCGACCGCGCCGAGCCTGCACCACGGCCACCTGGTCCAGCTCATCCTGCTGCGCCACCTGCAGCTCGCCGGGCACCGCGCGATCGCGCTCGTCGGCGGCGCCACGGGCATGATCGGCGACCCGCGCCAGTCGGGCGAGCGGATCCTCAACACCAAGGACACGGTCGCCGAGTGGACCGAGCGCCTCAAGGCGCAGGTCTCGCGTTTCCTCGACTTCGAGGGCGACAACCCGGCACGCATCGTGAACAACCTCGACTGGACGGCGAACCTCACGGCGATCGACTTCCTGCGGGAGATCGGCAAGCACTACCGCCTGGGCACCATGCTGGCCAAGGACACCGTGGCGCGCCGCCTGAGGTCCGACGAGGGCATCAGCTTCACCGAGTTCAGCTACCAGATCCTCCAGGGGAACGACTACCTCGAGCTCTTCCGACGAGAGGGCGTCACGCTCCAGACAGGTGGCAACGACCAGTGGGGCAACCTGCTCTCGGGCGTCGAGCTGATCCGCAAGGCCGAGGGCGCGTCGGTGCACGTCCTGACGACGCCGCTCATCACGAAGGCCGACGGGACCAAGTTCGGCAAGACCGAGGGCGGGGCCGTGTGGCTCGACCCGGACATGATGAGCCCGTACGCCTTCTACCAGTACTGGGTCAACGCGGACGACGCCGACGTGGTGGGCTGGCTCAAGATCTTCACCTTCCGCACGGCCGAGGAGATCGCCGAGCTCGAGCGTGCCGTCGCGGAGCGCCCTGCGGCGCGAGAGGCGCAGAAGGCGCTCGCGGCCGACGTCACCACGCTGGTGCACGGTGCGGCAGCGACCGAGGCGGTCGTCGCCGCGAGCCAGGCGCTGTTCGGACGTGGTGACCTGGCCGCGCTGGACGCGGGCACGCTCGCCGCGGCCGTGGCCGAGCTCCCGCGCACGACGGCGGCTGCCGGCGACGCGGTCGTCGACCTTCTGGTCGGGTCGGGTCTGGTGGCGTCGAAGGGCGCCGCACGTCGTGCGATCGCGGAGGGCGGCGCGTACGTCAACAACGTCAAGGTGACCGAGGAGGACGCTGTCCTCGGCGCGGACGACCTGCTCCACGGACGGTTCGCCGTCCTGCGTCGCGGCAAGCGGACGCTGGCGGTCGCGGCTGCCGCGTAGGGCCGTGACGAGCGGGGCCCGGTGAGCTGTCGACCGGGCCCCGCGGGCTTCCCTGGCGCGGGAGCGCGCCGCGCGGGCGCTGCGGTGACGGGCGTCACGACGGCGCGGTTTGACCTTCCCGGCAACCTCCACGTAATGTTCTGGATGTCAGCCCGACAGGGAGGAACAGACACCACTGCGAAGCTCCTCGGAGCCGCCGCGAAGTGGCTGGTCCCGCAGGCTGGCTCCTCCAAGAAGTTCAGATCCTCGATCTGGCGTCTCGTGAGGCAGATCAGCAGAGAACGTCTCCGCCTCGGCGGTAGACACGGACTCTCCGGTCTGGTAAGGTAGAGAAGTTGCCCCGAGTGAAGGCCTGGAAACGGGTTGGAGTCGGTGCGTGTCGGTTGCTTGAGAACTCAACAGTGTGCTTGATAGTTAATGCCAAT
>NZ_JBHXBO010000052.1:0-21453 GCF_042726775.1 Oerskovia sp. NPDC060287 | reverse complement strand
GTCGTCAGCGGTCAGGCGAGCACAGTGCCTGCCGCCACCTTCCAGCGCTCGTCCCAGGGGCCGATCGGCTCGACACCTGCGCCGACGAGCGCATCGTGCCCCAGCACCGAGTACGCCGGGCGCGGAGCAGGACGGACGAAGGCGTCGCTGGTCGTGCGCTGCAGGTCGGGCGATGCACCGCTCGACGCGATGATCGCCTCGGTGAAACCGAACCAGGACGTCTGGCCCCTGGAGGTGCCGTGGTAGGTGCCGCTCGGAGCGTCGGCGTCGACCAGCCGGACGATCAGGTCGGCCAGGTCGACCGTCCACGTCGGCTGCCCCACCTGGTCGTCGACGACGGAGAGCGAGTCCCGCGCCGCAGCGAGCCCCGCCATGGTCTTGGGGAAGCATGCTCCGTTCGCCCCGTACAACCAGGCCGTACGGACGATCAGGTGGTCCGGGTTCTCGGCCCGCACGGCCCACTCCCCCGCCGCCTTCGTGCGGCCGTACGCCGAACGAGGTGCGATCGGAGCGTCCTCCGCGTAGGGAGCGTCCGCGTGCCCGTCGAACACGTAGTCGGTCGACACGTGGACGAGACGTGCTCGTGCCGCGGCGGTCGCCCGGGCGAGGTTCGCAGCCCCCACCGCGTTCACGGCGAACGCCTCGGCCTCACGCGTCTCGGCGTCGTCGACAGCGGTCCACGCAGCACAGTTGACGACGATGTCGAAGCCCTGCACGCCGGCGGTCACGGACGCCAGGTCGGTGACGTCGATCTCGGAGCGGTCGGCCGCCGTCGCGTCGACGCCGGTCGCGGCGAGCGTCGCCATCAGATCCTGGCCGAGCATCCCCCGGGCACCGACGACGAGCCAGCGCCGACCCCTCGAATGCTGCGTGACGCCGTCGGACAAGGGTCCTCCATCTCGCGGCCCGGAGGTCTCCGAGCGCGTGCTCCGTAGGTAAGATCTGCCCAGCAGGCGCCTGAGGCAGATGACAACCACAGGAGTCTACGGTCCGCCGGGCACCGGTCGGGCACCGGTCGGAGCCCGGCCTGACGGCACCACGCGTCCGAGAGGCCGTGGCCGCGGGTGTCGAGCGGACCGACGGACCGGGACCGCGGACTCACCGTTCGCCCACCCCACCATGGCGCCTCGCGCCGGCCGGGCGGACCGACGCGGACCGCTCGGCGCCGACGTCGGTCCTTGACGCGCCGCCGTCGTCCGCACGGCACCGCACGCTCCCCGTGCGGACGGGCAGGAACAGGTCGTGAGATGGTTCCTGTCGCAGGGCGAGGACGGACACTCACCTGGTAGTAGCAGTCGGCGTCCTGCGGGACGCCGGAACCTGACGAAGGAGCAAAGATGCAGTACCGAGAGCTCAGCGTGCCCGGTGCCTGGGAGATCACACCCCAGAAGTTCGGCGATCCCCGAGGCGTGTTCCTCGAGTGGTTCAAGGCGGACGCGTTCAGCGAGGCGCTGGGCCACCCCCTCGACCTGCAGCAGGCGAACTGCTCGGTCTCGGCAGCGGGTGTCCTCCGCGGCATCCACTTCGCCGACGTGCCCCCGGGGCAGGCCAAGTACGTGACGTGCGCCAAGGGAGCCGTCCTCGACGTGGTGGTCGACATCCGGGTCGGCTCGCCGACGTTCGGCCAGTGGGACTCCGTGCTGCTCGACGACGTGGACCGACGTGCGATCTACCTCGGCGAGGGCCTGGGGCACGCCTTCATGTCGCTCGAGGACGACTCGACCGTCCTCTACCTCTGCTCGACCGGATACTCGCCCGGCCGCGAGCACGGGATCCACCCCCTGGACCCCGAGGTGGGGATCGCATGGCCGACCGTCGGTCGTGACGGGGCAGCCCTCACGCCTCTGCTCTCCGACAAGGACCTCGCGGCGCCGTCGCTGAGAGAGGCCGCTGCGCAAGGACTGCTTCCCACTGCCACCGAGGTGGAGGACTACATCAGCTCCCTGCGCGGCTGATGGCGGCCTCGTAGGCTTCGACGTGGGTCTGCGCCGCTCGCTCCCAGGTGAACTCCTGTGCCCGGGCGGTCGCAGCCCGGCCGAGGCGGGCCCGCCGGTCGGGATCGTCGAGCAGCTCTCGGAGCGCGACCCCGATCTCGGTGTCGGCGGTCCCGCAGTAGGCGGCGGCGTCTCCACCGACCTCGGGCAGGGAGAGCTCACGCGTCGTGAGCACGCTGGCGCCGCACGCCATCGCCTCGAGGACCGGCAGCCCGAAGCCCTCACCCAGGCTGGGATAGGCGAGCACCGTCGCTCCACCCAGGAAGCCCGGCAGATCGTCGAGGGGAAGATACCCCGGCCGACGGACGGTGAGGTGCGCCGGCACCCTCGCCAGCTCGACGTCGATCGCGTCGTCCCACCCTCGACCGCCTGCGAGCACCAGCGCCGGGGGGGTGTCGAGCCCCGCGCAGGCCTGGACCCAACCACGGATCAGGGCGGGTACGTTCTTGCGGGGCTCGAGGGTCCCGAGGAATCCCACGTAGGGAAGATCACCGATCTCGAGCGTGCTCCGCACCCGCTCCTGCTCCAGGGTGCTCGTCACGTGGAACCTCGTGCGGTCGACTCCGTGATAGGCGACGAAGAACTTCTCCGGCCTCCCGCCCACGAGCCGGAGCACCTCGTCGCGCGTCGCCCGGGACGGGACCACGAGGGCGTCCGCCCGGCGGGAAGCCAACCGGATGGCGTTGCGGAAGAACACTGCCTTGGAACGCAGGTGGAGCTCGGGCGACGTGAAGAACGTCGCGTCGTGCAGTGTCACCACGACGGGCGCGCCGGCTGCCAGCGGCAAGGTGTAGTGCGGGCTGTGCACGACGTCGGGGCGCACCTTGCGGACCAGGGCCGGCAGCCCCGTCTGCTCCCATGCCATGCGGACCGCCCGCCGGTCGGCTGCGGCCGGAGCGGCGACCAGCTCTGCCTCCGGCGCGATCCGTGCGTAGGCGTCGAGGTCGCGCGGCTGGACCGCCATCGTCAGCTGGACCCCGGTGCGGATCAGCTCGGGCACCAGGTCGTCGACGTAGCGTCCGACACCGCCCCGGTCAGCGGGGACGGCAGTGGCATCGAGGAGAACTCGCATCAGGTCCAGAAGTCCTTCGTCCGTAGGTCGGCCCCCTGCCCGGAGCAGGTCGTTGCCGGGTCTCTGTCGCCGCTAGGATTGTCCGTCGTGACCCCTGACCACGACCCTGAGCGGCTGCTCATCATTCTGCCTGCTTGGAACGAGCAGGAAGCACTCCCCGGCGTGCTCGACGAGCTTCACAGCCTGCTCCCGACCGCCGACCTCCTCGTCGTGAACGACGGGTCGACCGATGCGACCGCACGAGTCGCGCGCCGCGGCTCGACCATGGTCCTGGACCTCCCCCTGAATCTCGGCGTCGGCGGTGCGATGCGGGCCGGCTACAAGTTCGCCCGGATACACGGGTACGACGTGGCGGTCCAGCTCGACGCCGACGGTCAGCACGACCCGGCCGACGTCCCGCAGCTGGTCCGGGCGATGCGCGAAGGAGAGGCCGACGTCGTGATCGGCGCCCGCTTCGCCGGAGAAGGAACCTACTCCGTCCGTGGCCCGCGGCGATGGGCGATGAAGCTCCTCTCCATCTCGCTCTCCAAGGTCGCCGGGACCAGGCTCACGGACACCACCTCCGGCTTCAAGGCGTCGAACCGACGGGCGATCGACCTCTTCTCTCGTGACTACCCGGCCGAGTACCTCGGGGACACGATCGAGTCCCTGGTCATCGCCGCACGGTCCGGTCTCACGATCCGGCAGGTCGGCGTCACCATGCGGCCACGAGCGGGCGGGACGCCCTCCCACAACCCTGCCAAGGCGGCGCTCTTCCTCGGACGAGCGGTGCTCGCACTCGCGATCGCGCTGTCTCGCCCCGTCGCACCTCTCGTAGAACTGGACGAACGATGAGCGGGTACTTCTTCGCCGTTGCCGCGTGCCTGGCGCTCGTGGCCCTCCTCCTCGTCCTCCTCCGTACCCGGAGGTTGCGGGAGAAGTACGCGGCGATCTGGCTCCTCGTGGCCCTCGGCGTCTGCATCTTCGGGGCGTTCCCCGGCGCGGTGGCCGCCGTGGCGGGAGCGGTCGGCGTGGAGACCCCCAGCAACCTGCTCTTCGCGTTGGCCCTGATCGTCCTGCTCCTCGTGTGCGTGCAGGTCAGCGTCGAGATCACCTCGCTCGAGGAAGAGACCCGGACCTTGGTCGAGGAAGTCGCGCTGCTCCGGTTCGACATCGACCGGATCACGCAGGCGACCGCGTCCTCGCCGACGGACGACGGGCGCAGGGCGCTTCCCTCCAGCGCTGCCCTCGCGGAGGAGATCGGCCCGCTTCGTGACGTCTAGCGGACCGACGAGTCGCGATCGGTCGATGCTCTGGGTCGCTGTCGGCCTCGGCGTCTTCGGTCTCTCCAACTTCGTCTTCCTGGCGCTCGCGGGCCGCGACCTGGGTCCGGCGACGTCGGCTGCGGTATCCGTCGCCTGGACCCTGCTCAACGCTCTCGGCATCGGCCTCTTCCAACCGCTCGAGCAGGAGACGGGTCGACGCCTGTCGGCCGCGCGAGCCACCGGAGGCACCGGCACGAACCTCCGGCTGATGGTGCGCTACGGGTTGTTCACCGTCGCCGTGATCGTCGTCGTCGGTGTCCTGGGCGCGCCGTGGATCGCCGATGCGCTCTTCGGGTCGGCCCGCCCGGTCGTCGCCGTCGTCGTCCTCGGGCTCGTGGGTCAGGCGCTCGCCTACTACGCCCGGGGCGTGCTCGCGGGTACCGACCGCTTCGACCGGTACGGCGAGCAGCTCGCGCTCGACGGCGCGCTCCGCATCGCCGCGGCCGGCGCGCTCTACCTCTCCGGAGCCGGGACGCAGCTGTCCTACGGGCTCGTGCTCGTCGTCGCCCCGGTCCTGGCGACCTTGTGCACCGTCCGACCGAGGACGTTGCTCGCGGTCGCGCGACGGACGGACGGCACAGCTCAGGCCACCGGGATGGCCTCGCTCGTCGCCGCATCCTCGACCGGACAGATCCTCGCGAACCTGGGCCCCCTCGCGATGGCGGTCATGGCGACCGCCTCCCAGCAGGGGCTCAGCGGTCGGTTCGTCGCTGCCGTGACGGTGGCGAGGATCCCGCTCTTCCTGTTCGCGGCCATCCAGGCTGTCTTCCTCCCCTCCCTCGCTGCACTCGTCGCACGTCGCGACGTCGCCGGATTCCGGGGTTCGGTCCGCAAGGCGATGCTCGCGAGCGCAGCCCTCGGCGTTCTCGGCGTGCTGGGGATCTCCGTCCTGGGCCACTGGGCGCTGTGGCTCATCTACGGAGCCGACTTCACCATCGGTACGGTCGCACTCGTGCTGATCGCCGTCTCAGGAGCCCTGTTCATGCTCGCTCAGGTGTTCGCCCAGGCTCTCCTGGCGCACCACTCCGAGCGGGCCGTCGCCGTCTGCTGGGGTGCCGGGATCGTTGCATCCGTCCTGGCGCTCCTCGCCCCCTTCGAGCTCTCCGTCACCGTCGCGTTCGCGCTGTGCGTCGGCTCGACGGTCTCGCTGGCGGCGCTCGGGCTCACCTATCGGAGCCAGGTCAACTCCTGGCGCACCTCGTCCTCGATCCCGGAGCCCACCCCGTGAGCGCACCTTCCCTGACCGTCATCATGCTCGCGTACGGACCGGAGGAGTACCTGGGCCAAGCCGTTGCTGCCGTGCTCGCCTCCCGTTCCGTGGACCTCGAGGTCGTCCTGGTCGACAACGGCTGCACGACGGACGCGGTCGAGAACCTGGCGCCCGACCCCCGTCTCAGCGTCCTCTCCCCAGGGACGAACCTCGGCTTCACAGGAGGCGTGAACCTCGCGGCCCGCGCGGTGCGCACCGCGTACCTGGCGCTCGTCAACAGCGACGCGATCGTCGAGCCGGACGCCCTCGCCGTCCTCGTCGAGCACGCTCGGGACGAATCGGTCGGGATCGCCGGGGCGACCATCCTGCTCGCCGACGACCAGTCGCTCGTGAACTCCGCCGGGAACCCCCTCCACGTGCTGGGCCTGAGCTGGGCCGGGGGGATGAACCGGCCGTCGACCGACTTCGAGACGGTCCGCGACGTCGCCGCTGCCAGCGGTGCCTGCCTCGTGATGCGCACCCGGCTGTGGAACGACCTCCAGGGCTTCCCCGAGGAGTACTTCGCGTACTTCGAGGACATGGAGCTGTCCTGGCGGTGCTGGCAACGAGGGCTCAAGGTCCAGGTCCATCCCCGGGCACGGGCCGCGCACCACTACGAGTTCTCGCGGAGCCCCCTCAAGATGTACCTGATCGAGCGGAACCGATGGCTCTTCCTCCTCACCTGCCACGAACGGCGCACGCTGGGCTGGCTCGCTCTGCCGCTCCTAGGCTTCGAGCTCGCCCTCGGCCTCGTCGCGCTCGTCCAGGGATGGGGGCGGCAGAAGCTCGCAGGCTGGCGCTGGGTGCTCACGCACCGGCGCTGGATCAAGCAGCGTCGTGTCTTCGTGCAGTCCACCAGGACCGTTCGTGACTCCGATCTCTTCCCGCTCGTCACCGACACGTTCGACCCCGCCCAGACTCCGCTCCCACCAGCCGCCGCGCCGCTCGAGACGGTCCTGCGGTCGTACTGGCGGCTGGCCAGCCGTTCGATGACGAGGAAGGACAACCGATGACCACGGCCCTGTCGACCCAGGCGAGCACGCCTGCCCCGACCCCACGATGGATCGTCAAGGTTGCGACCTCCTCGAGGACCAGCGCTCGCCGGGCCTTCTGGCTGTCGTTCGTCGCCTTCTTCGCGGTCAGCGGGCTGTGGGCGCTCAGCAACCCGCTGATGGCCTCTGTCGACGAGCCTGCTCACACGATCAAGGCTGCGGCGACGGTGCTCGGCGCTCCCGACACCAGCGCGGACGGTTCGACCACGGGCATCGGCACGGTCGAGGTTCCCCGGTTGTACTCCCAGCTCGCGCTCTACCCGAACTGCTTCGCCTTCAAGAGCGACACGACGGCAGCGTGCCAGCCCGACCTCTCCGGAGACCTCGAGTCGCTGACGCCGACGGTCACGTCGGCGATCAACTACAACCCCTTGTACTACGCAGCCGTCGGCCTCCCTGCCCTGCTGCCCGGAGGGGGGGAGCACACCGTCTACCTCATGCGCCTCGTCAACGCGCTCCTCGCGTCCGCAGTGCTCGCGCTGGCGGTACGCACGGTCGCCGAGATGCCGCGCCGACGCTGGCTCGCGCTGGGCGTCCTCCTTCCGCTCACGCCGACCTTCGTGAACCTCACCGGATCCGTCAACCCTCAGTCGATCGAGGTGACCGGCGCTCTGCTCCTGTGGGTCGCGCTGCTCGCGGCTCTCCGGGCGCCGGACCCCGGGCTCCTGGACCGCAGGATGTTCCGCATGGTCCTCGGCGCGCTGCTGGTGTCGAACTCCCGTGGCCTCGGGCCGCTGTTCGTGGTGCTCATCGTGCTGGTCGCGCTGGCCGCTTCCCGGTGGTCCGACGTGGTGGCGCTCGTGCGCAACCGGCGCTCCTGGTGGGCGATCGCCTTGAGCATCCTGGCCTGTGCGGTCGCGACGGCATGGATCCTCGGCGCAGACGCGCTCCCCGTCGGTCCTGGCACGGGCATCCCGTTCAACGACGCCGTCTACTTCACCCTCGGGAACACGAGCGCCTACCTCCAGCAGCTGATCTCGGCGCTCGGGTGGCTCGACGTCGGAGTCCCCATCTGGCTCTACATGATGATGATGAGCCTCGTCGCTCTCGTCGTTCTTCTCGGCTGGTCGATGGGCTCGAGGAGGGACCGGCTCGTCGTCCTGGGCACGGCCGTCCTCGTCTTCGTCATCCCGGTCGCGATCCAGGCCGTCCAGGCGGCATCGATCGGCTACTTCTGGCAGGGTCGCTACATCTTTCCGCTGGCGATCGGGCTCGTCGTCCTTGCCTGCTTCGCCGTCCGGCACCGTGCCGAGGCCCTCCCCGGATGGCTCAGCGTGAACCTGATCACGACGACCGCCTCACTCTTCGCGATCGGCAACGTGGTGGCCTTCGGCATCAACCTGCACCGCTACGTGAACGGCGCTGACGGCGGTTGGTTCAGCACCGACGCGAACAGCTGGGTCCCGTTGCTGCCGCCGCTCGTCCTGGTGCTCCTCTACGCCATGGCCTGGGCATTTCTCACCGCCGTCGTCCTCCGGTCGACGAACTTCCCGCCCGAGGTCGCCGAGGCCTCTGCGTCCGGCGACGAGCACGCCCCGGCTCTCGGCAGCGAAGAAGGTGCGGACCATGTCGGCGACGACCACTCACCTGTGCCCCCTCTGACCACGGCCCTCTGAGCCAGGCCTCTCTCCGTTCTGCCCCTGCGCGCCGTCCGGCCGGGGTCCTCGGCTAGCGCGTCTGAGCGCGTCCGAAGTACTCTGCCGAGCGGCCGATCTCGATCGGGAGGACGAAGTCCCCAGGCCCCCACATCATCGGTTTGTACGACGCGATCCCGGCGGGATCCGCGGGGCGCCCGAGCATCGTGAGGTAGTAGCCGTTCAACCGGTAGAGCGCGCCCTCGTCGGAGAGCACGATCCCGCGCACCACCGCGTGGCGACCCGAGGACCGGGCATAGGCCGCCCACGCCGTCTGCTCGCCCGGAGCCGCCGGCCTGCCGAGGGTGCGCCGGTAGACCTCGTCGACCCACGTCTCGACGCTGCCTCGCCCCAGCGTCGAGAACCCCTCTTCGCTCGCGTAGACCTGGACCTGGAGCTCGGGTACGGTCATGCCGTTCTGGAGGGCGGAGACCCAGGTCTGCGTGCCGACAGGGTCAGGCACCCTGCCGAGCGCGACCTGGTACTGCTGCTGGACGAACGTCCAGTAGCGCTCGTGGGAACGGACGATGCCCGCCGCGACAGGTCCGGGGTCACCCGATGCCATGACGGCACCCGTCCAGGTCGACAGGCCGCCCGGGTCCGGAGCGCGGCCCAGGATGTCCGCGTAGAGAGCATTGACGAGCGCCGTCGCCTGCTGGGCACTGACACCCCCGATCGAGAACCAGTCGCTCTTGAGACCGAGCGCGACACGTACCTGGTTCCCCGTGAACGAGTGCTGGCGTCCGTCGGTGCCCTGGACCGCCACTGAGAGCACCCGACCGCCCTCCGCCCCCAAGCCGTTCCGTCGTACGACCGCGATCGAGGCGACGGGTCCCGTGCCGAGCGCAGTCCCGACAGCAGACTGGGTGAACGACACGGACCAGTTCCGGTTCGGGTTCGCTGCGGTCGCGTCACCTGCGTCGGGGACGGCGGGAAAGGCACCTCCTGCCGTGTATCCCCCTGTCGACGAGCTGAACTCCGTCCGCGCGACGCCACCCGTCGGAGTGCGCATGACCTGTCCGGTCGTCGCGACCACCGCGTCGTTGGTCGTCGACTGCTCGACGCTCCGGACCGCCACCCCGTCCACGGCGACCGAAGCACCCTGATAGACCTGGCAGCTCGTCGTGTCGCAGGTCGTCGCTCCGGACGGGCGCGGCGCCGAGGACAGCGCGTAGCTGCGCGCAGCGACGGTCTGGGCCTTGAGCGCCTCCATACCCCGTCCACCCCCTGCGTTTCCCCAGGACGCCGGCGACTCGCTGGGCACGACGCTCCGGAGGTAGTCGTCGACGCCCAGGTGATTCACCGTGACCTGAGCCCCTGCGCTCGAGACCACCTGGATCACCCCCCGATAGGCGGTCGTCCGTCCTGCCTCGCAGAGCGAGAGAAGATCGCTCGCAGAGGTCGGGGCGGCCGCAGTGCTCACCACCACTCCCGTGGGCACCCCCGAGCTCCACGGCGTCCACGGTCCCCCGCAACCTGGGCCGACGAACACCTGGAACGCCCCCGTGGCCGCGTCCCGTCGGACGAGTGCCGCGCCGCTCCCCGTCGGCTGGTCGTTCACGCGGAGCCCCGGCCCCTTGACGACCGTGTCACGACCGGTCAGTCGCGTGATCTCCACCCCCAGCCAGGGGTTTCCGACGTCGGCACGCAGCGTCGTGCCTCCGTAGAAGTGGGAGAGGATCTGGCCGTAGCCCCATCCGTGGTCCACCGCATAGCCGTAGGCGCCGTACTGGCCCATGCCACGGCCGTGCCCCCATCCGTGGCCCGAGAAGGAGAACGTCGCCTCTGCGGCCCGTGCGCTCTGCGGGATGCCGCCTGCGACGAGCAGAGCGAGGGCAACAGGGACGACGAGGAGCTTGCGCAACGAGCGGCTTGTCCACGGTCGGCGAGCAGCCGTCGGCGAGAAGGTGGCCATGCGGGCATTCTCCGGTACCCGACCGGTCCGAGCACCTCGAGAATCCCCGGTATCCTTGCCCGCGACATGCAGACCGCCGCAGAACAAGGGGAACCGATGGCTGGAACGACCGTCAGCACGGCTGAGACGACCAGCCCGACGGGTCCGGACGATCCCGCTGGCTCGACGCCTTCACGACGGTCTCGGGTCTCACGGCGGCTTCGGTCAGTCGTTCGTCGAGACAGCCACCTGTGGCCGGTCATCGTGCTCGCGGTCTGGACCGTCGCCGTGTGGGCGCGGCCGGTCCTGTCGAACTACTCCCGCCTTCGCCTGTCGAACCCTGGCGACTCCGAGTCGTTCGCCTTCTACCTCTCCTGGAACATCCACGCCCTGACGCGCCTCGAGAACCCGTTCTTCGCACCGGTGCTGTACGCGCCCGACGGCCTGGACCTGGGCAACGCGATCTCGGTCCCCTCTGTCTCCCTGCTCGTGGCACCGGTGACCGCGGCGTTCGGAGGGACGGCCGGGTACAACACCGCACTGCTCCTGGCCTTCGCCCTCGCCGGCATCGCCGTGTATCTGCTCGCTCGCGAGCTCTTCGGATCCGTGGTCGGCGCGACCATCGCGGGGGCGCTCGTCATCGTCAGTCCGTACATGACCGGCCATGCACTGAGCCACCTCAACCTGGTGTGGGTCGCGGGCCTCCCCTTCCTCGCCTACCTGGTCGTCCGCCGTGTCCGGGGCCGACTCGGCCGGGCCTGGCTCGTGATCCTCGTCGCGCTGACCATCGCCTTCACGCTCGGCGCCTCGACAGAACTCTTCGTCACTCAATCCGTCTTCGCCGTGATCGGCCTGACGCTCGCGGCCCTCTTCGCCACGAGCGAGGTCCGACGCAAGATCGTGCGCACAGTCCCCTTGCTCGCTGCGGGCGTGGCGCTCGGCTGCCTGCTGGGCATCCCCGTGATCGTTGCGGCGTTCGGTGCCGGAATCCCCGAGACTGCGGCCAACGCCCCCTCGTTGTACTCCACCGAGCTCACCAACATCGTGGCCCCCACACCCCAGATCCTGCTCGGGGACAGCTTCTTCGCGACCCTGCGCGCGACGTGGCTCGGGAACGATGCCGAGAACACGGCGTACGTCCCGTTCACCCTCCTGGCCCTGACGGTCGCGGTGCTCGCCGGCCGACGAACCAAGCTCGTGACGGGCATCCTGGTCTTCGCGGCCGTCGCGCTCGTCCTGAGCTTCGGCCCGTACCTGACGATCGCCGGGAACCACACGGTTCCGATGCCCTGGTGGGTCACGGGCTCGATCCCCGGACTGGACCACGCGCTCCCCGCGAGGTTCACCGCGTTCTCCTTCATGGCACTGGCCCTGATCGCCGCCTACGCATGGGCGCAGCGCCCCGTCCCCCGGTGGTTCACGGGTGGGGCGGTCGGGCTGACCCTGGTGCTCCTGCTCCCGAACCTCCCAGCGATGGCGTTCCCCACGAACGCCTCGGTGCCAGAGTTCGTGACGGACGGGTCTCTGTCCGAGACCCTCGACCCCGGTGAGAACGTCCTCGTCCTTCCGGCCGGCCAGTGGGGTCCCGGCATGCGGTGGCAGGACGAGCTCGACTTCGCGTTCGACATGCCTACCGGGAACGGCGGCGGTGCGAACATCCCGGAGGCTCTCCTTGACCCGACGGGGAGCGCCCTCTTCTTCCGCGTCCTGGACTACGACTGGGAGACCCACCTCCTCCCCTACCTCGAGGGCGTCGACGTCGACACGGTGATCGTCGACGGGCAGTCTCCCGAGTGGAAGGCCGTCATGGACCAGGTCCTCCCGGGCCAGGGTGTCGAGGAAGGCGGGGTCTGGGTCTACGCGCTACCCTGAGCGACATCACTCCAACGTCGGGGGAACGGATGCCGCTCGGACAGGCCGAGTATGACGAGGCCTACTACGCCGCCAACGGACAGGGCGGCGATCGACCAGCTCTGCGCTACTACGCCCGGCTCGTGTCCCGATACCTGGAACCGACCAGGGTCCTCGACGTGGGGTGCGGCACCGGGCACCTCCTCGCGAGGCTCTCCCGGAGCAGGCCGGCGGACGGATTCGAGATCTCGGCGTACTCCGCCGAGGTCGCACGCAGCACGTCGCCCGGGTCGCAGGTCTTCGTCTCGGCGAGCAGCCTTCCCGCGGCCACGTACGACGCGATCACCGCGGTCCACGTCTTCGAGCACATCCCCGACGAAGCCCTGGTCCAGCTCCTGCAGGAGCTGCGGCGAGCCTCCACCCCGTCCGCCCGCATCCTGATGGTCGTCCCGGACCCTGCCGGCCGCGCAGCGGCGCTCCACGGAGAGAAGTGGAACGGCTGGACGGACCCCACCCATGTCAATCTCAAGTCGCACGACGAGTGGCGGGCCTTCCTCGAGCTGAACGGGCTCACGGTCCGCGACGAGGGATCCGACGGCCTGTGGAACTTCCCCTATTCGGCGCTCCCGGTACCGCTGGACGCCGTTCGGCACGGCCTGCCGATGGCGGTCCAGTACCTCAGCGGACGGATGATCCTCAAACCGGGCGTCGGTGAGTCCTCGTTCTTCATCCTCGGGTGGGCTGAACCTGCCGCTCGATGAGACGGGTGAACAGTGCAGCGTGACGATCGACGACGCTCGCCGCCTCATAGAGCTCGCGGGCGGCAAGGGCGCCCTGCTCGGCGTCCAGGTCAGCCGTCTCGAGCTCGGTCAGCGCCGCTGCGATCCCCTCGACGTCACGGGGCTTGACGATCCTGCCGAAACCGGTGAGCCGGACAGGCATGCGGACACCGGGAAGGTCGCTGGCCATGACCGGGACCCCGACCATCATCGCCTCGACCTGCACCAGGCCGAACGCCTCGAGCGCGTTCACCGAAGGGAGCGCGAAGACGTCGAGCGACGCGTAGAAGTCCGGAAGCTCCTCGTCAGCGACGAAGCCGAGCATCGTCACACGAGGGTCGTCCCCGATCGCACCGCGAACCTTCTCGACGACGCTCCCCCCGGCGATCTTCGCGAAGTCGCCACCGATGAGCAGGCGGGCGTCCGGGCCGAGCTTCCTGAAACCTTCGACCAGGTACTCCAGGCCCTTCTCCTCCACGATCCGGCCGAGGAAGCCGACGTGGAGGCCTTCTCCGTCCCGGAACTTCGGGAGCCCTCCCGAACGGTCGACAGCAGGGGCAGGCAGCGACTCGGTCTTTCCGCTCATGACGCGTGCGAGCCGGCTGGACCGCGCATAGTCCTCGCTCGTGACGGCGACGACCGATGCTCGACGCATCGCGACCGCGTGCGACCTGTCGAGGCACCACGTCTGGAAGGCGTTGAACGCCCCAGAGGGCAGGGTGACGTCGCACTGATAGGTCGCGACGATCGGTACACCGCGCACCCCCAGCGCGATCGCGCCCGCCTCGAGCATCGGGAGGTGGAGGTGGAGGAGCTTCGCGCGACGCGCCCACCTGATGACGGTCGGCACGAACGACGGGCTGACGATTCCCTTGCCGATCCGTGCGACGACCCGGGTGCGGATCACGTCCACGCCGTTGATCCGTTCGCGGGAAGGCGAGGCCGGGTCGTGGTGCCCAGCCACGACGAGCACACGAAAGCCTCGTTCGACGAGCCCCTCGGCCGTGACCCGCGCGGCCTCGGTCACCCCGGAGACGTAGGGGGTGTAGTAGTTCAGGGCGACCACCACGTCGTACTCGGTCTCTGCTGCCTGCATCAGTTGCTCCGATCGTCGAAGGGGAGTGCGTCGCTCGGCGACGTTCGAGAATCCGGTGTCCGAGACCGGGATGAGGTCTTCTGCTGTCTCAACGGGGGTCCAAGCGCCGGATCCTACCAATCACACCGGGGACGAGGAGCGATGCCGCTATCAACGACCCGACGAGCAGCGGAAGGGTGCTCCGCAGCACGAGGTCGTCGAGCACCAGCACGATCACGGCGGCGACGACGAGCCCGACGAGCCAGGCGACGGCGAGGCGACGGTGCGCGCCGAGCGCGACGGCCACGTCGTTCGACACCGAGGCGACGAGGTACGCACCGATCCCGGCAGCCACGAGCACGCCGCTGGTCCAGCTGACGTCGTAGTCCGCACCGAAGACGAGCGCCACGACCTGGGGCCCGGCCACCGCAGCGGCAAGGACGGTGAGGAGCGCCAGCGCACCGACCACGAGTCCGATCAGCCGGACGAGACCCACGACGGCCTTGTAGTCCTTGGCCCGAGCGCTCGAAGCGATGCGCGAGACGTAGGTCGCCTGGGCGGCCTGGGTCACGAAGACGGGCAGCCGGGCGAGCGTGATGACCGCGAGCAGCTCTCCCGCCGCGGCAGCCCCCTCCCCCGGGCCAGTCAGACCAGCGACGATGACACCGCTGTTGAGCAGGACCTGCATGCTCAGCATCGCCACGACGAGTCGAGAGACCTCGGGCCACAGCGCAGGTCGGACGAGCATCTCCACGTCGCGAGGGCGGACGTCGGTCGCTCGTGATCGCCAGAGGATGAGGATGCCGACGACGCCGCAGACCAACGACGAGATCGCCACCGCCGCGGCGTAGGCCCAGACTGCCGTCACGCCCGTCAGCCACAGCACGACCACCATGCCTGCGCGCAGGACGGCGTCGACGACGATGACGACGCTGTACCCGCGCAGCCGGTGCTCGGCAGCGAGCGTCCCGCGAGCGGGGAACTGCAGCACGAAGCCGAGCGCCGCCGTCGCGAAAGCGACGGTCAGCGCCACGACGCCCGAAGCGCCGAGCCGCTCGCCCTGTGCGATCCAGAGGGCGCAGCAGAGGACGGTCGCGATCAGACCGAACGACGACGAGAGCCGAACTCCACGTCTGAGCAGCGACCCCTCGCCGGCTCCCGCTCCACGCCTCGCGAGCACCTGCTCCACCGGAAGGAAGGCGCCCAGCGAGACGACGACGATCGCTGACCAGAAGAGCGAGAACTCACCGTAGCCCGACGGGCCGAGCGCTCTCGCGGTCACGACGAGCAGCACGTACGTGGCGACTCCTGCGAGCGCGGCACCGCAGGCCACCCAGATCGGCGACGTGCTGCCGGGCAGGCGCCTGCCCATCACCCTGCTCACCCGATCACTGCGCTCGCGGTGAACGTCAGGAGCCAGAGAAGTCCCAGGACCTGGAGCGTCCGGTCCCCCAGGACGATCGACTCAGGCTCGCCGGCGCCACCCCGATCGATGTCGACGGCGTATCGCAGCAGCGCGACGACGAAGGGCACGATCGAGAGCTGGGGAAGGAGCATGGAGCTCCGGTCGAGGCTGAACGCCCAGAGGCAGTAGAACGTGATCGTCGCCGCGGCGGCCACACCCCAGACGAAGCGGAGGTAGCTCGCCGAGTACAGCTCGAGGCTTCGCCGCGTCGAGCTCTTGCCCTCGCCGACCAGATGGACCTCGGAGTAGCGCTTTCCGGCGACCATGAACAACGAACCGAACGAGGCGACCAGGAGGAACCACGGGGACAACGGGACCGCAGCAGCGACCCCACCCGCGATCGCGCGCAGCAAGAACCCTGACGAGACGACCGCGAGGTCCAGCACGGCCTGGTGCTTGAGATACACGCAGTAGGCCAGCTGCAGGACGATGTAGACCGACAGGACGATCGCGAGCGACCCGTACCCCATCGCGGCTGCGCCACCGACCGAGAGGACGACGAGCAGCGCCGCCGAGACGATCGCGGCTCGGACGGAGACGGCGCCGGAGGCGATCGGCCGGTTGCGCTTGACCGGGTGCTGCCGGTCCGACTCGCGGTCGAGGACGTCGTTGACGAAGTAGACGGCCGACGAAGCGAGACAGAAGGTCACGAACGCCACGGCGACCGCGGCGAGGTGCGCAGGTTCGGCAAGGGTACCGGCGGCCAACGGGCCGGCAGCGACCAGGACGTTCTTGACCCACTGCCTGGGCCGCCCCGCCTTGACCAGAGACATGAAGCGCCCGGTGCGCCGGAGGTCGTCGCTCATCGCCGAGCCGACCTGACGAGGCGACGGACCAGCCGGGAGCTGACGACCCCGAGCACTGCCCCGGCCAGCACGTCCGTGGGGTAGTGCACCCCGAGGAGTACGCGAGACCCCGCCATGGTGCCGATCATGCCCGCAGCGACCGGCACGCCCACCAACGGCACGAGGGCGACAGCAGCACCGGCGGTCGACGCGGAGTGAGCGCTCGGGAAGCTGAGGTCCGACGGGGTCGGGACGAGCACCTCGACGCTCTCGTGGTGCGGGCGCTTGCGGCGCACGACCCGCTTGAGGACGACTGCGGCGGCATGGCCCGCCACCGCACCGGCGGCCACGTCGATCCACACGTCGCGACGGCGCCTGTCGACACAAGCACCCAGCACACCGAGTGCGACCCACCCGCCGGCATGTTCTCCCCACAGCGAGTACCCGCGCGCGATCGCCGGTAGAGGTGGGCGATTTGCAAGGTCCTGCCAACGCCGCATGGCGTCGATCTCAAAGGTGCTCATTGAGTGGTTGTGCTCCACTTGTCGGCGTTCAGCGCGGGCTGCACGACTCTACACGGGAGCACACTCCTCGAGAGCAGCGACTAAGGGTCGGGCAGACCTGTCCCAGGACGGCCGGCACGCGGCCTGGTTCTTGCCGCGAGAACGCTGGTCGGCGCAGAGCAACTACTCTGTCCGGGTGAACGAACACGCCCCCCGCATCCATCTCACGATGACGGTCGAGCAGCTATGGCAGGACGTGCCCGGCGGGTCAGGCACCTACATCAAGGAGCTGGCCGCCCAGCTCGTGACGCGCCCTGACGTGGTGCCTTCCGGGGTCCGGGCTCGCGGCGACGCAGGAGACCACCGGGGGCTGCCTACCGACCTTCCTGTCCTGACGTCCCGCCTCCCGCGGATCGCCCTCTACGAGAGCTGGTCGAGGTTCCGGCGTCCGGCCGTACCTTCCCACGGTCAGGTCGACGTCATCCACGCGACCACGTGGGCGATCCCCCCACGGTCCGCTCCGCTGGTCGTGACCGTCCACGACCTGGCATTCGTCCGCAATCCTCAGCACTTCACCCCTCGAGGGGTCCGCTTCTTCGAGCGCGCCCTGGAGATCACGCGCAAGGAAGCCGACGTCGTCGTCGTGCCGTCCCGCGCGACGATGCGCGACTGTGTGGACGCAGGTATCGACGAGGACAGGGTTCGCGTGGTCCCCCACGGCACGTCCGCCGCCCTGGTGACGGACTCGGCGGTCGCCGACTTCAGGCGACGCCACGGCCTCGAGCGTGGCTTCGTCCTGTGGTGCGGCACGCTCGAACCCCGGAAGAACGTGGGGAGCCTGCTGGCGGCGTTCGGCACGATCGCACGGGACCTCGATCTCGACCTCGTGCTCGTGGGCCCGGTCGGCTGGGGCAGCACCTCCGACGAGGTGCGCGAGGCGCTGGCAAGCCTGCCAGAGAGCAGGGTCCACGTCCTCGGGCACATCTCGGACCACGACCTGCAGGTCGCCTACTCCGCAGCGAGAGTCTTCTGCTTCCCGTCGCTGTGGGAAGGTTTCGGCATGCCGGTGCTCGAGGCCCAGGCCCACGGGACGCCGGTCGTCACGTCTGCCGACACGTCCATGGCGGAGGTCGTCGGCGACGGTGCAGTCCTCGTCGACCCGCTGGACGTCGCAGCCCTGGCTGATGCCCTGGCGCTGGCATCCGGTCCCCGTCATGACGAGCTCTCGGCAGCAGCTCTGCGCAACGCGCGCACATACACCTGGGAGAAGGCCGCGGACCTGACCGTCCGCGCGTACCAGGACGCGACGGAGGCCGCGTGATGCGCCCTCCCGTCGTCCGGGCCGTCGTGGTCAACTGGAACGGGGCCCACCTCCTCGACGAGTGCCTCAAGTCCCTGCAGGACCAGGACCTCGCACCGGGTGCCCTCGAGATCGTCGTGGTCGACAACGCGTCGAGCGACGGTTCGGTCGCGCTCCTGGACGAGCGCTATCCCGACGTCCGCGTCGTGAGGAACGCCCAGAACCTGGGGTTCGCGGGGGGCGTCGACGCGGGACTCGACGACCTGACCGCTCCGTACGTCGCGCTCCTGAACAACGACGCGACCCTGGCTCCAGACGCCCTGCGCGTCATGGTCGAGGTCCTGGACGCTCCGGAGAACAAGGACGTAGCGGCGGTGACGGCCCACATCGTGCTCACCGAGCACGATGCTCTGGGCCGCACGCTGATCAACTCGACAGGGAACGTGCTCTCACGAGCAGGCAGCGCTGGTGACAGGGACTGGCTGTCGGTCGACGGTGCGGTCGAGCCCACCCCGGAGGTGTTCGGCTTCTGCGGCGGAGCAGCCGTGCTCCGCACCTCGGCCCTGGCCGACACCGGAACCTTCGACGCGCGACTGTTCCTCTACTACGAGGACACCGATCTCTCGTGGCGCTTCCGGGCCCGAGGATGGCGAGTCCTGTACGAACGGCGGGCCGTGGCCCGTCACCAGCACTCCGCGAGCTCGGACTCGACGAGCCCGCTCTTCAGGTACTACAACACCCGAAACTCGCTCGTCGTCTTCGCTCGCCACGCACCCTGGGGCGTCGTCGTCACGTCGTTCGTACGGCAGCTGGCGGGCGCCACACGGCACACGCTCCTACGTCGTGAGGCCCCTGGAGTCGTCAAGGCACGGTGGAGGGCGCTGCGCGACTTCCTCGGCTTCCTCCCGAAGGTCCTGGCCGACCGGCGGAAGGCCTGGCACGGATCGCGCGTCAGTCGGCGCTCGGTCTTCGCGCTGGGAGTGGCCGACGCGCCTCACCCCGAATACCTCGGGCGATCGGAACCGACCACCGGCGCAAGATAGGCTCACCTCCTCTTTCCTCTGCACACCGTGGAGCATGCGTGCACATCGCGATCGTCGTCACCGCCGAGCTGGTCATCGCAGCCCGTGCCACCGTCCGTTCTGTCCGGAGGGCCGTGCCCACCGCCGTCCCCGTGGTGCTGGACGTCGACAAGACCTACACAGCGGTCGGAGATGAGGAGGTCCTCCATCTCGAGGACCTCGAGCTGGACGCCGACGAGCTGGATCGCGCGGCGATCCTGCTCGACCCGGAGCAGCTGACGCGACTGCTGCAGGTGCATCTTGCCTCCCGCTTGCTGAGGCGGGGATCCTCGGTGGTGATCACGAGCCCCGGCATCGTCTACCTCCTCTCGCCCGAGAGGGTTCTCGACGCGGCGGGAGAGGATGGCGTGTGCCTGGTCGCCAGGACCTCGGCCCTTCCTGATGACGGGAACCGTCCCGACATCGCGGCGCTCACCGAGCAGGGAACCTACTCCACGGATCTCATCGGCTTGACTCCTGCGGCGTCCACGCGGACGGACGTGTGGGTCGAGGTCGCGAGCGACTGGACCACCGGTTCGAGCTGGCTCGACCTCGTCGCGGGGCTGATCCCCCATCAGACGCTCCGCGACGACTCCGTGCTGGTCTCCCGATGGAACACCGGCGCGGCGGACGTCATCGCTGACGACGACGGCAGGCTGTCTCGCGACGGCTCGGCGATCGTCGCGGTCGACCTGGCAGGGCTGGAGCCGTCCCGACCGTGGGTCTTCGACACACGGGACGACGTGAAGGTTCGCACGCTGCTCAGCCAGCACCCCGCCCTCGCCGAGCTCGTCGCGCGCGAAGCCGACGAACGACTCACCGACCCCGTCGCGTCGACCGACACACCTGTGGGCGCCCTGCGGGAGACGGCGAACGGCATCAGGGTGCACGAGGAGCTACGAGCTCTCTTTCGGGACCACGCCAAGGACGTCGTACGCCCACCCGACCCTTTCGACCCCGACGCGACCACGGAGCTCATGGAGTGGTTGCTCGAACCGGTACCTGCCGGCCATGCTGCCCCGGTGGCGCGCTACCTCGCCTCGATCTACGAGCACCGCGACGATCTTCGCGCCGCCTTCCCCCTCGTGCCTGGACGTCATACCGAGTCGCTCCTCGACTGGGCGGCACAGCACGGCAGGAACGAGGACCGCTATGCCGCGGTGCTCGTCGACCAGGCCGTGAGCGCGTCCCGCCGCGCGTCGACCGAGACCAGGACGACCGTGAGCGACGATCCTCGCAGAGGGGTCAACGTCGTGGGCTACCTCAGCGGTGAGCTGGGCGTCGGCGAGTCCGCTCGCCTGATGGCCGACGCGCTCTCCGCAGCGCGGGTTCCCTACGTGACGATCCCCGTCGTCAACCATCTTCAGAGCCGGACCGGTGCGACGTACCGCGCCTCGACGTCCACCGAGATCATGGGGACGACCCTCCTGTGCGTCAATGCTGATCAGACCCCGGAGATCGTCGCCGCGCTGGGTGACCTCGCCGAGAAGACCTACCGGATCGGCATGTGGTACTGGGAGGTCGAGGAGTTTCCTGCCTCTCAGCACGCGGCCTTCTCCGCGGTCGACGAGGTGTGGGTAGCCACGGACTTCATCCGTGACGCGATCTCGGCCCACGCCCCCGTGCCGGTGCTGACGATCCCCCCGCCGCTGCCTCAGCGCGGGGCCCGCAGCGACGGGTCCGGACACCGGCTGGGACTGCCCGAAGGTCGGCCCGTCTTCCTGTTCGCCTTCGACTACCTCAGCACCGCGGAGCGCAAGAACCCTTGGGGGGCCGTGGCGGCGTTCCGCATGGCCTTCGAGCGTGACGAGGGTCCGATCCTCGTGATCAAGTCGATCAACGGCGATCGGCGCCAGCAGGACGCCGAACGGCTGCGGCTCCTCGTCGCCGACGAACCCGACGTCTTCCTTCTCGAGGACTATCTCAGCGCCGACGATCGCGACGCACTGGTCGCCTCGTGCGCGTGCTACGTGTCGTTGCACCGGGCTGAGGGACTCGGCCTGACGCTCGCCGAGGCCATGGCCTGGGGCAAGCCGGTCATCGCGACCGCCTACTCCGGGAACATGCAGTTCATGACGGACGAGAACTCCTTCCTCGTCCCGTGGACCCCCGTCCCCATCCCCGCCGGGAACGATCCCTATCCGGCCGGGAGCGTCTGGGCCGATCCCGATCTCGCGGTCGCCGCGCGACACATGCGGACCGTCGTAGAATCTCCGTCGATCGCCGCCGCGAAGGGCGAGGCAGCTGCTCGGGACGTGGCACGCAAGCACTCGCCCGCCGTCGCTGCACGACTCATCGTCCAGCGGTTGGCAGAGCTCTCCTCCGACGCCGCTGCGGGCTCGCGCAGACCTCGGGCGGACAACGCCTGGCGCCAGGTCAAGCAGCGTCTCCCATTGATCCGCAGGCGCTGAGCCTGCCCGGGGCGGACCTGCACC
>NZ_JBHXBO010000051.1:0-21700 GCF_042726775.1 Oerskovia sp. NPDC060287 | reverse complement strand
GTGGACGACGAGAGTTTCCACAGGCCCACCCGGGCCCCTCGCGCATGTCCGGACGGGCCGCCAGGCTGAACCCATGGCCGCCGCCACCGCTCCCCCCGCGCCCTCCCCACGGGAGGCCGTCCTCGCGGACGCCCCTTCCACGGGCCTGTGCCTCCCTGCGGACCTCGCGATGGCCGCCCGTGTCGCGCCCGCCCCCGAGCTCGTGCGGCCCGCGCACGTCGGCGGGGCCGTCGCGTTCGCGGACCTGGTCCGCTCGGGAGCACTGGTCCGGGTCCGGGGAGACGTCGCCGTACGCCCGACGACGCCGCTCACCCCCGCGGTCCGTGCCGCCTCCCTGGGGCACCTCGTCCCCGAGCGGACCGTGATCGGCGGCCTGAGCGCCGCGTGGGTGCACTGCGGGACACCGGTCCCGCCGACCGTCGAGGTGATCCACCCGCTCGGCGTCCACCGCCCGCCGCCGCTGTCCGGGCGCGCGCCACGCCAGAGCGCTCTCCTGCACAGCGAGACCGCGCGGCTCGGGGGCGTGCTGGTGACGACCGTCGAACGCACGGCACTGGACCTCGCGTGCCTGCACGACCAACGGTCCAGCACCCCGGTCCTGCACGCGCTCGCCACGCGGTGCGGGCTCGACGTCGACGCGGTGCTGCACGCGCTCGACCTGCGGTCGCGGCGCACCGGCAGGCCCAGGGCCCAGCGGGTCCTGGGCCTGCTCGCCGAACGGCTGCGGGAGGCGTCGGCAGGCGACGGGCCCGGCCCCCGTCTACCGTGAGCAGATGCCTCGTTCCACGACCCCGGCGGTCGAGCTCGACGTCGACGGACGCACCGTGCGCGTCACGAGCCCTGACCGTGTCGTCTTCCCCGGCCGCGGGCTGACCAAGCTCGACGTCGTCACGTACTTCCGGTCGGTCGGCCCCGGGATCCTCGCGGCCCTGCGAGAGCGCCCCACGACCCTCGAACGCTGGCCCAAGGGTGTGTTCGAGGGCGCCCGGCTCAGCACCCGCACCGACAGCAGCGGCGACGCGTTCTTCCAGAAGCGCCTGCCGCAGGGCGCGCCGGACTACGTCGAGACGGCCCGGATCGCGTTCCCCAGCGGCCGCACGGCCGACGAGGTGCGCCCCACCGAGCTCGCGGTGGTTCTCTGGGCCGCGAACCTCGGCACCCTCACGTTCCACCCGTGGCCCGTCACGGGCGCCGACGTCGAGGCTCCCGACCAGCTCCGCATCGACCTCGACCCCCAGCCCGGCACCGACTACTCGGACGCAGCGCGGGTGGCCCCGCACCTGCGTGAGGTGCTCGCCGAGCTGGGGCTCGAGGGGTTCCCCAAGACGTCGGGCGGGCGCGGCCTGCACGTGTTCGTCCCCATCACGCCGGACTGGGGCTTCGTCGAGGCGCGCCGGGCGACGATCGCGATCGGTCGCGAGCTCGAGCGCCGCCTGCCGGACCAGGTCACCACGAGGTGGTGGAAGGAGGAGCGGGGCGAGAAGATCTTCGTCGACTACAACCAGATGGCCCGCGACCGCACCATCGCCTCGGCCTACTCGATCCGGGCCAACGCCCGCGCCACGGTCTCGGCGCCCCTGCACTGGGAGGAGGTGCCCGACGTCGGGCCCGACGACTTCGACGTCCTGACCATGCCGGCGCGCTTCGCCGAGGTCGGCGACCTGCACGCGCGCCTCGACGCGACGAGCCCCGGCGAGCGGTACTCGCTCGAGGCCGCGCTCGAGCTCGCGGCACGCGACGAGCGCGACCACGGTCTGGGCGACCTGCCCTATCCCCCCGAGCACCCCAAGATGGCGGGCGAGCCCAAGCGGGTCCAGCCCAGCAAGGACGCCTCACGGCACCACGAGGACGGCGCGGGCACCTAGCCCGCGCGGTCGGCGCGCACGTGCGGTCTCCGCGGCTCCCGCGGGGCCCGCGGCTCCCTGCCGCTCGGGAGGTGTCCTGGACCGCCCTCAGGCCACCCCGGGCGCCCCCGGAAGCAGCTCGTCGAGCCGGTAGCTCACGGGCTCCTCGAGCTGCTCGTACGTGCACGACCCGGGCTCCCGGTCGGTGCGCCAGCGACGGAGCTGGACCGTGTGCCGGAACCGTGACCCCTCCATGTGGTCGTAGGCCACCTCGAGGACCTTCTCGACGCGCAGGGGCACGAACGACAGGTCCTTGGTGCCGCTCCACCGCGACTGCGCGCCGGGCATGCGTCCGGACCCGGGGCTCTCCCAGCCCGCCCAGGGATGCTCGGCGGCCTCGGGGCTCCCGGGGTCCAGCACGAGCGGTGCGAGCTCGCCGACGAGCTCGGCCCGGCGGGCCATGGGGAACGACGCCGCCACACCGACGAACTGCAGGTCCCCCGCGTCGTCGTACAGGCCCAGCAACAAGGAGCCCACGAGCGGGCTCTCAGGCGTCGAGGTCTTGTGCAGCCGGTACCCCGCGAGCACCACGTCGGCCGTGCGCTCGTGCTTGACCTTGAGCATGACCCGCTTGTTGGGCTGGTACGGCGCTGCGAGCGGCTTGGCGACGACCCCGTCGAGGCCGGCGCCCTCGAACACCGCGAACCAGTCCTGGGCCACGGCGCGGTCCGTCGTGCGAGGGGTCAGGTGCACGTCCGGTCCGTCGAGGCCCAGGCCCGCGAGGAGCTCCTGACGGCGGCTCAGCGGTTCGTGCGTGACGTCGTCGTCCCCCAGCGCCAGCAGGTCGAACACCACGAGGCTCGCCGGCGTCTCGGCAGCCAGCCGGGCGACCCGCGAGGCCGCGGGGTGGATGCGCTGCTGGAGGGCCTCGAAGTCGAGCCGGCCCCCCTGGGCGAGCACGATCTCGCCGTCGACCACGCACCGCTCGGGCAACGCGTCGAGGACGGCGGCCACGACGTCGGGGAAGTAGCGCTCCATGGGCTTGGCGCTGCGGCTGTCGAGGCGCACCTCGTCGCCGTCGCGGTAGACGATCGCGCGGAAGCCGTCCCACTTGGGCTCGAACACGAGCCCACCCTCGACCGCGCCCGGGTCGGGGACTCCCGAGACCGACTTCGCGAGCATGGGCAGCGTGGGCGGGAGCACGGGCAGGTCCATCCCCCGATGCTGCCACCGGGGGCGCCGCGCCACCCGTCGAGCGGGCCACCCGTCCGGACGACGAAACGCCCCACGTGCGCGACGGCGTCGGGCGCGTGAGGCGTTCGGACGAAGCCGAGGGTCAGGCCGGGAGCTGAGGCTGCTCGGCCGCCTTGGAGCCCGTGATGCGGTAGACGTCGAACACGCCGTCGATCTTGCGGACCGCGGACAGGACCGTGGCCAGGTGCCCGGGCTCTGCCATCTCGAACACGAACCGGGACATCGCGACCCGGTCGTTCGACGTCGAGACCGTCGCGGACAGGATGTTGACGTGGTGGTCCGACAGGACGCGGGTCACGTCCGAGAGCAGCCGCGAGCGGTCCAGGGCCTCGACCTGGATCTGGACCAGGAACAGGGCGTTGCTGCCCGTGGTCCAGTCGACCTCGACGATGCGCTCGGGCTGGTTGCGCAGCCCCACGACGTTCGCGCAGTCCGCGCGGTGGACGCTGACGCCCTGACCGCGCGTGATGAAGCCGATGATCTCGTCACCGGGCACCGGGGTGCAGCACTTGGCGAGCTTGACCCAGATGTCGTCCACGCCCTTGACGACCACGCCCGGGTCGCCCGTACGGGGGCGACGCGACGTGTGCCCCGGCCGCGCGGCCTCGGCGAGGTCCTCGGACGCGCCGTCCTCCCCGCCCATCGCGTGCACGAGCTTCTGCACGACGCTCGCGGCCGACACCTGCCCCTCGCCGATCGCGGCGTAGAGGGCCGAGACGTCGGGGTAGCGCATCTCGTTGGCGAGCGCGACGAGCGACTCGTGGCTGAGCAGGCGCTGGATGGGCAGGTTCTGCTTGCGCATCGCCTTGGCGATCGCGGTCTTGCCGTGCTCGACGGCCTCCTCGCGACGCTCCTTGGAGAACCACTGGCGGATCTTGTTGCGCGCCCGCGGGCTGTTGACGAACGCGAGCCAGTCGCGGCTGGGCCCGGCGGTCTCCGACTTGGACGTCAGGACGTCGACGACGTCCCCGTTCTCGAGCTTCGAGTCGAGCGGCACCAGGCGCCCGTTGACGCGGGCCCCCATGGTGCGGTGGCCGACCTCGGTGTGCACGGCGTAGGAGAAGTCGACCGGGGTCGAGCCTGCGGGCAGCGCGATGACGTCGCCCTTGGGCGTGAAGACGTAGACCTCCGCGCCGCCGATCTCGAAGCGCAGCGAGTCCAGGAACTCCGAGGGGTCCGCGGTCTCGCGCTGCCAGTCCACGAGCTGGCGCAGCCAGGCCATGTCGTTCTGCACGGGCTCGGGCGCCCCGCTGGCCTTGGCGATCTCCTTGTACTTCCAGTGCGCCGCGACGCCGTACTCCGCGCGCCGGTGCATGTCGTGCGTGCGGATCTGGATCTCGACGGGCTTGCCGCCCGGTCCGATCACCGTGGTGTGCAGCGACTGGTACATGTTGAACTTGGGCATCGCGATGTAGTCCTTGAACCGGCCCGGCACAGGGTTCCATCGCGCGTGCAGCGCACCGAGCGCCGCGTAGCAGTCGCGCACGGTGTCCACCAGGACACGTGCGCCGACCAGGTCGTAGATCTCCGCGAAGTCGTGACCGCGCACGATCATCTTCTGGTAGATCGAGTAGTAGTGCTTGGGGCGACCGGTCACGGTCGCCTTGATCTTGGCGGTGCGCAGGTCGGCCGTGACCTGCTCGCGGACCACCGCGAGGTACTCCTCGCGGGCCGGCGCGCGCTCGGCGACCAGGTGGACGATCTCCTCGTACACCTTGGGGTAGAGGGTCGCGAACGACAGGTCCTCGAGCTCCCACTTGATGGTGTTCATGCCCAGGCGGTGGGCCAGGGGTGCATAGATCTCGAGGGTCTCGCGCGCCTTGCGCTCGGCCGAGGAGGACGGCACGAACTTCCAGGTGCGGGCGTTGTGCAGGCGGTCGGCGAGCTTGATGACCAGGACGCGGATGTCCCGGGCCATGGCCACGACCATCTTGCGCACGGTCTCGGCCTGGGCCGCGTCCCCGTAGGTCACCTTGTCGAGCTTGGTGACGCCGTCGACGAGCATCGCGATCTCTTCGCCGTACTCCTCGGTGAGACGCTCGAGCGAGTACTCGGTGTCCTCGACCGTGTCGTGGAGCAGCGCGGCGGCCAGCGTCGCGCCGTCGAAGCCGAGGTCCGCGAGGATCGTGGCGACAGCGACCGGGTGGGTGATGTACGGGTCGCCGCTCTTGCGCATCTGGCCACGGTGGGCCTTCTCCGCCGTCACGTAGGCCCGCTCGATCACCGAGAGGTCGGACTTGGGGTGGTTGGTTCGTACCGCCTGCAGGACCGGTTCGAGGGCAGGCGTGCCGCCCTGGCTCCCCCGGACACCGAACCGCACGAGGCGCGAGCGTACGCGCGCCGCCGAGGACGGCCCGCTCTCACCGGACGATCGACCTGTCCGTGTCTCTTCGCTCATGCGTGCCTCCTCTCCCTGGTCGCCGGAGAATCTCGACGTCCGTCGGAGTGGCAATCCTACGACTCCACGCGCAGGAGCGTGTCGACCTGGTGGCCCGCGAGCCGTGAGCGCCCGCCGAGACCGTCGAGCTCCAGGAGGAACGCGACCCCCACGACGACGCCCCCGCAGCGTTCGACGAGCTCGACCCCCGCGGCGGCGGTGCCGCCCGTGGCCAGGACGTCGTCGACGATCAGGACGCGTGCGCCCTGCGGGAGAGTACCCGTGCGCAGCTCGATCGAGGCCGTGCCGTACTCGAGGTCGTAGGTCACGGTCTCGGTGGGCGGCGGGAGCTTGCCGGCCTTGCGCAGCGGCAGGAACCCGACGCCGAGGCGCGTGGCGAGCGGTGCGCCGATCAGGAAGCCGCGGGCCTCGAGACCGGCGACGAGGTCGACGCCCCCCGCGGCGAATGCCGCGAGGGAGTCGACCACGTCGCCCAGCGCCCTGCCGTCGGCGAGCAGACCGGTGATGTCACGGAACGTGACGCCGGGTTGAGGGTAGTCCGGGACGTCGCGGATGAGTCCGAGGACCTCGGCCGCGCGCTCGGACCCCAGGCCCGTCAGTCCGACGGGCAGGATGCTGCTGGTGCTCATGAGAGGTCAGTGCCCCCGCTTGCGTCGCGGCTGCGCCTTGACGCCCTGGTGCGATCCCGGCTGGAGCTGGCCCGTGGCCTGGACCCCTGCCGCGGCGAGCTGGGCGTCGCGCGAGGCGCCGCCCGTGCCCTCTGCGGCCTCGGCGACGAGTGCGGCGCGCTTGTCCAGGACCTTCTGGGTGTGCTCCTTGATGGCGATCTCCCGCTCGCGCAGCGTGACCTCCAGGGGCGTGGCCAGGAAGATCGAGGAGTAGGCGCCTACGGCCATGCCGACGAACAGCGCGAGCGCGATGTCGCGCAGCGTGCCGGCCCCGAGCAGGAACGCGCCGATGAACAGGATGGCGCTGACGGGCAGCAGCGCGACGACCGAGGTGTTGATCGACCGGACGAGCGTCTGGTTGACCGCGAGGTTGGCGCGCTCGGCGTAGGTGCTGCGGGTCTGGTCGAGGATGCCGCTCGTGTTCTCGCGGACCTTGTCGAAGACCACCACGGTGTCGTAGATCGAGTACCCGAGGATGGTCAGGAAGCCGATCACGGTCGCCGGGGTGACCTCCCAGCCGATCGCCGCGTAGATCCCGACCGTGATGATGAGGTCGTGGAAGAGCGCGATGAGCGCGGCCGCGGCCATGCGCCAGTTGCGGAAGTAGATCGTCATGACGACGCCCACGAGCCCGAGGAAGACGATCAGGCCCGTGATGGCCTTCTGCGAGACGTCCTTGCCCCAGCTGGGGCCGATGAACGCGGTCGTGACGTCGTTCTCGGTCACGTCGTAGGCGCCCGCGAGCGCGTCGCGGACCTCGGTGACCTCGTCGGCCGTCAGACGGTCGGTCTGGACGCGGATGGCGCTGCCGCCGACGGTCGTGACGCGCGGCACCTCGTCAGGGGCGACCTCGGCCACGGCGTCGATCGCGGGCTGCTGGCTCGTGTCGCTGACGTTCGAGACGACGAACTCCGAGCCGCCGCGGAAGTCGATGCCGAGGTTGAAGCCCTTGGTGAGCAGGACCCCGAACGACAGGAGCACCATGACGATCGCGACGATGTAGAAGCGGCGGCGGTTGCCGACGATCTGGTAGGACTTGCGCCCCGTGTAGAGGTCGTTGCCCCACTGGGCGAATCCCTGCGCCATCAGAGGTTCTCCTCGTTCTTGTCGCCCTCGGTCGAGGAGTCGGTGGTGGTGGCGTCGGACTCTGCCGCACGTCGTGCGGCGGCGCGGCGCTCGGCGATCGTCTGCCGGGTGCCCTCGCCCGCGGCGGCGGTGCCGACGCTCGCGCCGACCTTCTCGCGCGTGGGGCTGCCGAAGGGTTCGTCGCTCGAGGCGTCGGCCGTGACCGGCGCGTCCTGGGTGTCCGCAGCACCCGCTCGGGCGACCCGTCCACGCCCGGCGTAGCGGGGGTTCGCGCCGAGACGGCGCGGGTCGAGGCCCGAGGCAGGGTGCCCGTTCGCGAAGAACTTCGTCCGTGCGAGCAGCTGCATGACCGGGTGCGTGAACATGAAGACGACGATCAGGTCGATCAGCGTCGTCAGACCCAGCGTGAACGCGAAGCCGCGCACGCCGCCCACGGCGAGGAAGTACAGCACGACCGCGGCGAGGAAGTTGACCGCGTCCGAGGCCAGGATGGTGCGCCGTGCGCGGTCCCAGCCCTTCTCGACGGCCGAGTTCAGGGTGCGCCCGTCGCGCAGCTCGTCGCGGATGCGTTCGAAGTACACGATGAACGAGTCCGCGGTGATACCGATCGCGACGATGATGCCCGCGACACCGGGCAGCGACAGGCGGTACCCGATGGTCCAGGACAGCAGCAGGATCACCCCGAAGGTGAGCACGGCCGCGATGCCGAGCGAGGCCACCGTGACCAGGCCGAGGGCCCGGTACTGGAAGAGCGAGTAGATGACGACCAGCAGCAGGCCGATCGCGCCCGCGATGAGGCCCTTCTCGAGCTGCTCGCTGCCGAGCGTCGCGGAGATCTGCTGCTCGCTCTGGACCTCGAAGGTCAGCGGGAGCGAACCGAAGTTGAGCTGGTTGGCCAGCAGCGCGGCGCTCTCACGGGTGAAGTTGCCGGAGATCTCGGCCTTGCCGTCCTGGATCGCGACGTTGGCCGTCGGGGCGGAGATGACGAGCCCGTCCAGGACCATGGCGAACGCGTTCTGCGGGGCGGGCAGCGCGACCAGGCGCGTGGTCGTGTCACGGAAGGCCTTGGTGCCCTCGGCGTTGAACTCGATGTTGACGACCCACTGGCCGGTGCTGACGCCCTGGGCCGTGGTGCCGAGGCCCGAGCTCGCGTTGGCGATCTCGGTGCCCTCGATCTCGACCGGGCCCAGGATGTACTTGACCGTGCCGTCGTCGGCGCACGTGACGAGCGGTGCGTCGGCGTCGTCGGTGTTGCCACCGGTCAGGTTCTTGGGGTCGGTGCAGTCGAGCGCGTCGAACTGGGCCTGGATCTCCGGGGTGATCTGCGCCAGGTCGCTGGGGCTCGTGGGGGTCACGGGCGCCGTGGGCTCGGTGGGCTCCTCGGCAGGCGTCTCGGAGGCCACCGGGGTGGGTGCTCCGTACGTCAGGACCGGGCGGAACCGCATCTGCGCGGACTTGCGCACGAGATCGAGCGTCTCGTCGCTCGGGGTGCCGGGCAGCCCGACGACGATGTTCTTGCCCTGGCTGGTGATCTCGGCCTCGGTGACTCCCGAGGAGTCGACACGCTGGCGGATCACGTTGATCGCCTGCTGGATCGTCTCGTCGGTGACCTGGCCCTCGGAGGCGATCGGCGTCAGGATGATCTGCGTGCCGCCCTCCAGGTCGAGGGCGAGTCCGGGCGTGGTGCTCGCGTCCGACCACTTGGTGCCGGCGAAGATCGACGCGAACAACGCGACGATCAGTAGCGCGAGGATCACCAGGGTGCGTACGGGCCTGGCGCGTCGTGTGTTGGAGGTGGCCAACTATCCGTCTCTTCTCGTGCGCGCGACATCGAGCGTGCGATGACGCGGATCGACGTCGCGCCCCGGGATCGGGGCGCGACGTGTGTCACTTGCTGTCGGTGCCGTCGTCCCGCTTGTCCCCCGGCTTGTCCGTCAGTCCGGACAGGTCGTCCGGGACCTCGAGCACGTCGTCGACCGACGAGGTCCGGTCGGAGTCCCCCACGACCAGGCCGTTCTCGTCGGATTCGTCGTCCTCGTCGTCGCCGTCCTCTTCCTCGACGGGCGGCTCGACGAGCTTGGCGATCGCTGCCCGCAGCCAGCGGGACTGGTTACCGGGGGTGGACTCGATCGTGATGATGTCCTTCTCCTCGTCGACCGCGACGATGGTGCCGAACAGGCCCGAACCGGTCATGACCTCCTGGCCGGGGGCCAGGTTGGTCCGGAAGGCTGCTGCTTCCTTCTGGGCCTTGCGCGACCGGCTGGTCATGAGGAACATCGCGCCTGCTGCGAGGGCGAGGATGAGGATGAGACTGAAGTCCATGACGGGGTAACCGATTCCTGTTCTGTGCTGGGATCTGCGCGGCAGTCTAGGCGCACGCGTACGGATCACCAACGAACCGTACGACCGTGGAGTTCCGCCGTTCAGACTCCCCCAGTCTAGGCCCCGGTGTCGAACAGGGTTCGCCCCGTCCGTCCGGAGCCGTTCCGTCCCCCCGTCGGGCTGCCCGGTCCGCGGGGCACGAGGGGGTCGGGGGGCGTGAGACCGAGGTGCGCCCAGGCCGCCGCGGTCGCGACCCGCCCGCGCGGGGTGCGCCCGATCAGCCCCTCGCGCACGAGGAAGGGCTCGACCACGGTCTCCACGGTCTCCGCCTCCTCGCCCACGGTCACGGCCAGGGTGCTCAGGCCCACGGGCCCCCCGTTGAAGCGTGTGCACAGCGCGCCGAGCACGGCCCGGTCGAGGCGGTCCATGCCGAGCTCGTCGACCTCGTAGACCTCGAGCGCCGAGCGTGCGGCCCGCAGGTCCAGCGAGCCGTCGCCGCGGACCTGGGCCCAGTCGCGCACACGGCGCAGCAGCCGGTTGGCGATGCGGGGCGTGCCGCGCGAGCGGCCGGCGATCTCGTGGGCCGCGTCGGCGTCGAGCCGGACGCCGAGCAGGCCCGCCGAGCGGACCAGGACGCGCTGGAGCTCGTCGGGCGAGTAGAAGTCGAGGTGGCCGGTGAACCCGAACCGGTCGCGCAGCGGCGCGGGCAGCAGCCCGGCGCGCGTGGTGGCCCCCACGACCGTGAACGGCGGCAGGGACAGCGGGATCGCGCTGGCACCGGCGCCCTTGCCCACGACCACGTCGACCCGGAAGTCCTCCATGGCGACGTAGAGCAGCTCCTCGGCGGGGCGCGCGAGCCGGTGGATCTCGTCGATGAACAGCACCTCGCCCTCCTCGAGGGAGGACAGGACCGCGGCGAGGTCGCCCGCGTGCTGGATCGCCGGGCCCGACGTCACGCGCAACGACGCGCCGAGCTCGGCCGCGATGATCATGGCGAGGGTCGTCTTGCCGAGCCCGGGAGGCCCCGAGAGCAGGACGTGGTCGGGCGTCGCGCCGCGGGCGAGCGCGGCCTGCAGGACCAGGGAGAGCTGGTCGCGCACGACGAGCTGGCCGACGAACTCCTCGAGCCGCCGGGGGCGCAGCGCGGCCTCGGCCGCACGCTCGAGCTCGTCCGCGGCCGGCGTCACGATCCGCTCGGACGTGAACGGTTCCTCGCCCTCGGCGTACCCGACGCGGTCGAAGTCACCCACGGGGACCGCCCAGCACGCGCAGCGAGGCGCGCAGGGCGCCCGCGATCTCGTCGGGGGCGACCACGTCGACGCCGGCCTGGGCGAGGACCGTGGCGAGCGCGTCCTCGGCGGCCTTGGGGTTCCAGCCGAGCCCCACGAGCGCCTGGACGACCTGGTCGCGCTGGTCGTCGACCACGCCTGCGCCCGTGCCCGCCGCGTCGTCGCCGCTACCGTCCGCGGCGCCCGTGGGTGCCCCGAGCCGGTCGCCGAGCTCGAGCGCGATGCGCTGGGCGCCCTTGCGCCCGATGCCGGGCACGCGCATGAGCGCGGCGATGTCCTCGGAAGCCACGGCGCGGCGCAGCGCGTCGGGCGTGTGGACCGCGAGCATCGCCAGGGCCAGTCGCGGCCCGACGCCGCTGACGGTCTGCACGGCCTCGAAGACCGTGCGCTCGTCGTCGTCGGCGAACCCGAACAGGGTGAACGAGTCCTCGCGCACGACCATGCTCGTGGACAGGCGGGCGGGTTCGCCCACGCGCAGCGTGGACAGCGTCGCGGGGGTCGCGTGCACGAGGTACCCCACGGCTCCCCCGGCGCCGCCCACCTCGATGACAGCGCGGTCCAGGCGGACGTTCGCCACCGTTCCCGACAGCGAAGCGATCACTGTGCCTCCATGCATCCTCGCGGGTCCCGGCCGCGTGCGACCGACCCCGAACACCTGTACGAAACTGCGGCCACTCTAGCAACGGGCGAGGGTGCGCCCGGGTGAGCCTCGCCGTCGGGCACCTCGCGCGCCGCGCTCCCCCGCGGCCGTGGTCCGGACCCGACCCCGGGCCCGGACCACGGCCTCTAGCGGCGCGGGCCGCGCGAGGCCTGCTCGGCCGCTGCCCACGCGCGCTGTGCGGGCGTGAGCTGGTGCCGGTCCCCGCCCTGCAGCGCGCCCGCGGGACGCCACATGTGGCAGATGGCGAGCGCGAGGGCGTCGGCCGCGTCGGCGGGCTTGGGCAGCTCGGCCAGACCCAGGATGCGCGCGACCATGCGTTGGACCTGGATCTTGTCCGCGCGGCCCGTGCCGGTCACGGCGGCCTTGACCTCGCTGGGGGTGTGCATCGCGACGGGCACCCCGCGGCGGGCCGCGGCGACCATCGCGAGCCCCGCGACCTGCGCGGTGCCCATGACGGTGCTCACGTTGTGCTGGGCGAAGACCCGCTCGACCGCCACGACGTCCGGGACGTGCTCGTCCATCCAGGCGTCCAGGCGCTGGGAGATCGTGAGCAGGCGCAGGTCCACCGACATGTCCGGCGGGCTCTGCAGGACCCCGACCGCGACCATCTGCGCGCGCCGCCCGGGCAACGAGTCGACGACGCCCACGCCGCAGCGGGTCAGGCCTGGGTCCACTCCGAGCACGCGCACGCGCTCACCTTCTCACGCGCCACCCACGACGAAGGGCTCCCACGCGAACGGTCGCGCGGGAGCCCTTCGTCACACCAGGGACGGTGGGTCAGTCGTCGTTCTCGAGCTCGGCCATGACCTCGTCGCTCGCGGTGAAGTTCGCGTAGACGTTCTGCACGTCGTCGCTGTCCTCGAGCGCGTCGATCAGGCGCAGGATCTTGCGGGCGCCCTCGGCGTCGACCTCGACCTCCATGGACGGGTGGAAGACCACGTCCGCGGAGTCGTACTCGATGCCGGCGTCCTGCAGCGCGGTGCGGACCGCGACCAGGTCCGTGGCCTCGGTGAGGACCTCGAACGTGTCGCCCTCGTCGGTGACCTCCTCGCCGCCCGCCTCCAGGACGGCCTCCATCACGTCGTCCTCGGTGGTGCCCTCCTTGGGGACCACGATGACGCCCTTGCGGGAGAACAGGTAGGACACCGAGCCCGGGTCGGCGAGCTGGCCGCCGTTGCGCGTGAACGCGATGCGGACCTCCGCGGCGGCACGGTTCTTGTTGTCCGTGAGGCACTCGACCAGGACGGCGATGCCGCCCGTGCCGTAGCCCTCGTACATGATCGTCTGGTAGTCGGCACCGCCGGCTTCCTGGCCCGAGCCGCGCTTGAGGGCGCGGTCGATGTTGTCGTTGGGGACCGAGGACTTCTTGGCCTTCTGGACGGCGTCGAAGGGCGTGGGGTTACCGGCGAGGTCCCCGCCGCCCGTGCGGGCCGCGACCTCGATGTTCTTGATGAGCTTGGCGAACAGCTTGCCGCGCTTGGCGTCGATCACGGCCTTCTTGTGCTTGGTCGTAGCCCACTTGGAGTGTCCTGACATACCCCTGTTACTCCTTCACGATTGCGACGAAGAGCTCGTGCACCCGCGCATCGCCCGTGATCTCGGGGTGGAAGGAGGTGGCGAGCAACGTTCCCTGACGTACTGCGACGATTCTACCTGCGTCTTCGCCCGCGCCCGCGGCGGGCCCGGCGTCCGGGGCCTGCACAGCGGGCCCCGAGGCTCCCCGGTGACGCGTGCGGGCCAGGACCTGGACCCCCGGGCCGGCCTCCTCGACCCACGGGGCCCGGATGAACGCCGCGGGCACGGGCCCGCCCGGCACCCCGGCCATCTCCACCGACGACTCGAACGAGTCGACCTGACGCCCGAACGCGTTGCGACGCACCGTGACGTCCAGGCCCCCCAGGGTCTGCTGGTCGTGCGTGGCGCCCAGCACCCGGTCGGCGAGCAGGATCATGCCCGCGCACGACCCGTACACCGGCAGCCCCCCGGCGATCGCGGCCCGCAGCGGGTCGAACAGCTCGAAGATCCGCAGCAGCTTGTCGATCGTCGTCGACTCCCCGCCGGGGAGCACGAGGCCGTCGATCGCCGCGAGCTCGGTGGGGCGCCGCACGGTGACGGCGCGCGCACCGGCCACCTCGAGGGCGGCCACGTGCTCACGGACGTCGCCCTGCAGGGCGAGGACTCCAATGACCGGTTTCACGATCGCCCATGGTACGCGCCGCACGTCGCGCCCCGCGGGGGTGCCCGACGACGGCGCTCGCGGCCTGCTACTCGGTGGCCTCGCCGAGGTGGCGGGTCTGCCCGTCCCACCCGTCGAGGAGGGGTTCGAGGAGGTCCGGCAGGGACGCGGGGAAGACCTCGATGATGACCTGGCGCAGCTCGGGCAGGGTCCACCAGCGCATCTCGTCGACGACGTCGTGCTCGATCTCGGTCCAGCCCTCGCGCGTGAGGGGCACGGCGGCCTGGGTGCCGGTGATGCGCGCGAGGTAGAAGACCTCGTCCTGGCGGCAGCGCTCGCGGTAGAAGTCGAAGATCGCCGAGCGGGTCCACACGGGGCCCTGCAGGTCGGCGGGGTCCAGGCGCAGGCCCGTCTCCTCAAGGACCTCGCGCACCGCGGCGTCGCGGTCGCTCTCGCCGGGCTCGATCCCGCCGCCGACCGTGAACCACCAGGACCGCTCGGGCTGGTCGGTGTCGTGGCCGCGAGCGAGCAGGAGGCGCCCCTCGTCGTCGAGCAGCAGGACGCGCGCACCGCGCCGGTGGCGCATGCCGTCGGGGCCCAGGACCCAGTCGGGTCCGAGGGAGCTGGGTGGGTCCTGGGCGGCCGGGGGCGCCGCCGGGGCGGGCGCGACGGGTGCGCCCGCCCCGGTCGGGACGCGACCGGCGGGCCGGTCGGCCGTGCTCGTCATCGCGGTGTCACCGGGCCGGCAGCGGGGCGGGAGTCACCAGCCGCGCTCGGCCAGGCGGTGCGGGACCGGGATGTCGTCGACGTTGATGCCGACCATGGCCTCGCCCAGGCCGCGCGAGACGTCCGCGAGGACGGCCGGGTCGTCGTAGAACGTGGTGGCCTTGACGATCGCGGCCGCACGCTGGGCGGGGTTGCCGGACTTGAAGATGCCCGAGCCGACGAACACGCCCTCCGCACCGAGCTGCATCATCATGGCCGCGTCGGCCGGGGTCGCGATGCCGCCCGCGGTGAACATGACCACGGGCAGCTTGCCCGTGGCGGCGATCTCCTTGACGAGCTCGTACGGCGCCTGGAGCTCCTTGGCCGCGACGAAGAGCTCGTCCTCGGGCAGGGACGTCAGGCGACGGATCTCGCCGCGGATGGTGCGCATGTGCGTGGTCGCGTTGGACACGTCGCCCGTGCCGGCCTCGCCCTTGGAGCGGATCATGGCCGCGCCCTCGGTGATGCGGCGCAGCGCCTCGCCCAGGTTGGTCGCCCCGCACACGAACGGTGCCTCGAAGGCCCACTTGTCGATGTGGTTGGCGTAGTCGGCCGGGGTCAGGACCTCGGACTCGTCGATGTAGTCGACGCCGAGAGCCTGCAGCACCTGGGCCTCGACGAAGTGACCGATGCGCGCCTTGGCCATGACCGGGATCGAGACCGCGGCGATGATGCCGTCGATCATGTCGGGGTCGCTCATGCGCGAGACCCCGCCCTGGGCGCGGATGTCGGCCGGGACGCGCTCGAGGGCCATGACGGCCACCGCGCCGGCGTCCTCGGCGATCTTCGCCTGCTCGGGCGTGACGACGTCCATGATGACGCCGCCCTTGAGCATCTCGGCCATGCCGCGCTTGACCTTGGCCGAGCCGACGACGTCGCCGGTCACCTGGGGGCTGTTCTCGCCGGAATTCTCCACGGACACCGCGAAACCTCACATCTTCACGTTGGGACGCGTGAGCAGGGGTCACGCTCACGCCGCCGACATGCTCGCACGTCACCACCCAGTCTACGGAGGTGCGCCCACCCCTCGGGCAGCCCCGGAACCCGACCGGTCGGTCAGGGGTTGCGGTCGAGGGCGGGCGGCCAGGCGTCGTCCAGCTCGACCGTGACCGGCATGGGCGCGTGCCCCGCCAACGAGAACACCCGGGCGTACCACGTGCGGCGCAGGCGCTGCGTCTGGGCCACGGCCTCGTTGTGGAAGCGGCGCGCGAGCTGCGCCCGGTACCAGGCCCCGGCCAGCGCCGCGAGCAGCTCGGCCCCCAGGAGCGAGGACCGGATCTCCCGCACCTCCTCCGGGTCCTCCAGGGCCGCGCGCAACGTCGCCGACAGGTCGCTCTCCGCGCGCGCCCGCTCAGAACCCACCCCCGCCAGGAGGCGAGGCGCCCCGACCGTCGCGACGCCGTCGGGCCCGTGAGCCGACCCCGGCGAGACCACGAGCTCCGCCAGCCCCGGCACCACCGACGCGACCTCACGCGTGCGCAGGTCGTCGTCCAGGACCTCGTACGCCGCCTCGGCGACCAGGACCGAGCTCGCCGGGTCCAGCTCCCCCGACCCCGCCAGGTCGAGCGCCGCCGACGCCCGCCGCTCCAGCTGGGCGTCCAGCGCCAGGCGCGAGGCCATGACCTTGCGGTGCAACCGGTCCAGGCGCGAGGCAGCGACCCACAGGGCCCACCCCGCGACCAGGACCACGGCCACCACGATGATGGCGATCTCCGACCACGTCACGACGGGTTCCTCTCCTGCTCCGGACGAGGCCACAGCCCCAGACGACGACCACCACGCAACGACGCAGGATCCTCGTGCACCGGGATCACCGCGTCCGAGGCCGCCAACGCCATCTCGTACACCGCGAGCACCTCGGCCGTCACCGTCGACCAGTCGAACCGGCGCACGAACGAGATCGCCCGCTCGCAGTACCGCTCCCGGCCCGCCGGGTCCGCCAGGACCCGCAGCACCGTGTCCGCCAGCGCACGAGAGTCACCCACCGGGAACAACGCCCCCGCCTGCCCCTCGTCCAGCACCCGCCGGAACGCACCCAGGTCCGAGGCCACCACGCACGCCCCCGCGCTCATCGCCTCCACCAGCACGATCCCGAAGCTCTCCCCACCCGTCTGCGGCGCGATGTACACGTCCACCGACGACAACAAGGACGCCTTCTCCTCGTCCGAGATCGACCCCAGGAACTCCACGGCGCTCGCGGCCACACCGAGCGCCTCGAGCGCGTCCGCGCGCCCCTGGTCCCCACGGCCCGCGATCAGGAACCGGGCCCCCGGGACGGCCTCGAGGATGCGCGGGATCGCAGCCGTCAGGACCGGCAGGCCCTTGCGCGGCTCGTCCAGGCGCCCCAGGAACGCGATGGTCGGCGCCTCCGGGGTCCCCTGCCACTTCGCCGACGGAGCAGCGTCCGCGAACGTGTCGACGTAGACCCCGTTGGGGATCACGACCGCATCACCCCCCATGTGCTCCACGAGCGTGCGCCGGGCGTCCTCCGAGACCGCGATGCGCGCCGAGATCTTCTCCAGGCTCTGGCGCACCAACGGGTAGACCACCTGCAGCGCGCGCGAGCGGATCAACGCCGTGTGGAACGTCGCCACGATCGGCCCCTGAGCGATCCACAGCGCCAGCATGCTCAACGACGGCGTGACCGGCTCGTGCAGGTGCAGCACGTCGAACTGACCCGCGTCCAGCCACCGGCGCACCCGCGCCGCCGTGACCGGACCGAACGTCATCCGCGCCACCGACCCGTTGTACTTGACCGGCACCGCACGCCCCGCGGACGTGATGTAGTCCGGGATGGGGGTGTCCTCGTCCGCCGGGGCCAGCACGGACACCTCGTGCCCCTGCGCCATCAGCGCCTCCGCCAGGTCCCGGATGTGGAACTGCACCCCACCCGGCACGTCGAACGAGTACGGGCACACGATCCCGACCTTCAGGCTCATGCCGAGCCCACCGCCCCTCCACCAGTCGCGCCCTGCGCGTCCTTCGCCCGGGTCCGGGCGTACCGGTCCGGGTCCAGGTCCGCCACGAAAACCTTCTGCAGCATGTGCCAGTCCTCCGGGTCCGCGGCGATCCCCTCCGCCAGCTGGTCGACCCACGCCTGCGTCACCGCCGCGACCCGCTCGCTGCGCGGAACACCCTCGGGGACCGCGACCGGCGGGAAGAACCGGATGACGATCCCCCACGGGGTCCCCGCAGCCCGGCGCCGAACCCCCGTCAGACGCTCGTACCGGATCGACGCCGTCAGCAACGGCGCCCCCGTCGAGACCGCCAGCGCCGCCGGCCCCGCCGCGACCCGGGCCCGCTCGCCGAACAGGTCCACCTCCACACCCCGCGCCGTCAGGTCACGGTCCGCGAGCAACGGGATGAGCTTGCCCGGGCCACGCGCCCCACGCATCAGCTCCCGGAACACGTCCCCGTCGCCCAACGCCAGGATCTCGATCCCCAACGAGTTGCGGAACGCCAAGAACTCCTGGAACAGCTCCTCGGGCTTCAGCCGCTCCGCGACCGTCAGCACCGGAGCGATGTGCGGCGTCGCATACGCCCCCGCCAGGTCCCAGTTGCCCATGTGACCCAGCGCCAGGACCGGCGTCACCCCCTGCGAGGTGAACCGCAGGCAGTTCTCGTACCCCTCCAGGCGCACGCGCGCCTCGATCTGCGCAGGGGACGCCGCCGGCAACGTGAACGCCTCGCGGTAGTAGCGCATGTACGAACGCATGCCCGCCCGGCTCAACCGGCGCAGCCCCCGGGCGTCCGACCCCGGACGCACCCGCGCCAAGTTCCTCTCCAGCTGCGCCACACCACCGCGGCGCGTCGCCCACGCCACGTCCGCGATCACCATGAACAACCCCCGCAGCACCGGCTCCGGCACCTTGTGAGCGTTGCGCCACGCGAACGTGAACGCCTTGTCCGCGCTCACCCCCACCTCAGGCACCACCCTCGGACGCCCCAGCAGCGACCGCCTGACGACGCACCGTCGCCATGCGCTGCACCACCGTCACGGCGCTCGCGGCCGCGAGCAGCCCCAGGACCACGACCAGGACCGTCACCGGGAGCCCCAGGCCCACCAGGCCCGCCGCGACGAGCGTCACGACCAGACGGTCGGCACGCTCGGCGATCCCGACGGCGGCCGTCATGCCCAGGCCCTCGGCCCGTGCCCGCGCGTACGGGACCACCGACCCCAGGACCAGGCACGCGAGCCCCACCGTGATGCCCCACGTGTTCTCGGTGCGGACGAACCACACGATCAGCCCCGTGAAGATCGCGGCGTCGGCCAGACGGTCCAGCGTCGAGTCCAGGAACGCCCCCCACGGCCCCGAGCGCCCCGACAGGCGGGCCATCACCCCGTCCAGCGCGTCCGAGAACGCGAAGACCATGATCGCCATGGTGCCCGCGAACAGGTGTCCCGTCGGGAACAGCCACAGCGCGGAGGCCACCACTCCCACCGTGCCCACGATCGTCACCGCGTCCGGGGAGACCCCGATCCGCAGCAGGAAGGCCGCGACCGGCGTGAACAAGCGCGTCACGACGGCGCGAAGTCGCCCGAACATCTAGCTCTCCTTGGGTGCGGGCGCCGCAGGAGACGCCGGGTCGTCGTTCGTCGGACGTGCCTCGTGGACCGCGCCGGCCTCCCAGGCCGCCGCGAGCCGTGCACGGGTGTCCCCCAACAGCTCCGGCACGGCCTTGGTGTGCGCCACGATCGGCAGGAAGTTCGCGTCCCCCGACCAGCGCGGCACCACGTGCTGGTGCAGGTGCGCCGCGATGCCGGCCCCGGCGACCGCACCTTGGTTCATGCCCAGGTTGAAGCCGTCAGGACCTGACACCGCACGCGTCACCCGCATCGCCTGCTGCGACAGCCGCGCCAGCTCGTCGGTCTCCTCCGAGGTGAGCTCGGTGTAGTCCGACACGTGCCGGTACGGGCACACCATCAGGTGGCCCGGGTTGTACGGGTACAGGTTGAGCACCACGAAGCACCACGTGCCGCGCGCCACGATCAACCCGTCCTCGTCGGACAGCGCAGGGATCCGGCAGAAGGGGCACGACGACGACCGGTCGTCGACCGGCTTGTCCTGACCGCCGATGTAGACCATCCGGTGCGGCGTCCACAACCGGTCCATCCCGTCGTCGAACCGTGGATGCCCCTGCGGACCCTCCACGGAGTACCCCGTCCCTGCGCCGTCCGACGTCACGCGTCAGACCTGGCTGCGCTCGCGGACCGCAGACACGATCCGCTCGATGGCCTCGGCCACGGGCACGCCGTTGTCCTGGCGCCCGTCGCGGTAGCGGAACGAGACCGCACCGGCCTCGACGTCCTCGCCACCGGCGATGAGCACGAAGGGCACCTTCTCCTTGGACGCGTTGCGGATCTTCTTGGCGAACCGGTCGTCGGAAAGGTCGAGCTCGGCGCGGATACCGCGGGCCTTGAGCTCGGCGACGACGTCCTTGAGGTAGTCGTCGAACGCCTCGGCCACCGGGACGGCGAGCACCTGGACGGGCGCCAGCCAGGCCGGGAAGAGCCCCGCATAGTGCTCGATGAGCACACCCATGAACCGCTCGATCGAGCCGAACTTGGCCGAGTGGATCATCACCGGCTGCTGCTTGGTACCGTCTGCCGCCGTGTACTCCAGGCCGAAGCCCTTCGGCTGGTTGAAGTCGTACTGCACCGTGCCCATCTGCCACGTGCGGCCGATGGCGTCCTTGGCCTGGACTGAGATCTTGGGGCCGTAGAAGGCAGCGCCGCCCGGGTCCGCCACGAGCTCGAGACCCGACTCGACAGCGACCTTCTCCAGCACAGCGGTGGCCTTGGCCCAGTCCTCGTCGGTGCCGACGAACTTGTCGGGCTTGGAGTCGTCCCGCGTCGACAGCTCCAGGTAGAAGTCGTCGAGGCCGAAGTCGGTGAGCACCGACAGCATGAAGTTCAGCAGGTGCTTGACCTCGTCCGGGGCCTGCTCTGGCGTGACGTAGGAGTGCGAGTCGTCCTGGGTCAGGCCGCGCACACGCGTCAGGCCCTGGACCACGCCGGACTTCTCGTACCGGTACACGGTGCCGAACTCGAACAACCGGATCGGCAGCTCGCGGTACGAGCGCCCGCGGCTCGAGAAGATCAGGTTGTGCATGGGGCAGTTCATCGCCTTGAGGCGATAGCGCCCGTGGTCACCGACCTCCTCGAGGTCGAGCGCCGGGAACATCGTGTCCGCGTAGTACGGCAGGTGGCCCGAGGTGAAGAAGAGCTCTTCCTTGGTGATGTGCGGGGTGCCGACGTAGGAGAACCCCTCCTCGATGTGGCGCTGGCGGACGTAGTCCTCCATGACCCGCTTGATCACGCCGCCCTTCGGGTGGAACAGCGGCAGGGCCGAGCCGACCTGGTCGTTGAACGAGAACAGGTCCATCTCGGCACCGATGCGGCGGTGGTCACGACGCTCGGCCTCGGCGAGGCGCTCCGTGTAGGCGCGCAGCTCGTCCTTGGTGGGCCAGGCCGTGCCGTACACGCGCTGGAGCTGCGGGTTCTTCTCGCTGCCGCGCCAGTAGGCGGCCGCGCTGCGCATGAGCTGGAAGCCGTTGCCGATCAGACGCGTGCTGGGCAGGTGCGGGCCGCGGCACAGGTCCTTCCAGGCCACCGTGCCGTCGCGACGGACGTTGTCGTAGATGGTGAGCTCGCCGGCACCGACCTCGACCGACACGCCCTCCCCTGCTGCATCGTCGGCGGAGCCGGAGCCCTTGAGGCCGATCAGCTCGAGCTTGTACGGCTCGTTCGCGAGCTCGGCGCGGGCCTCGTCGTCGGTCACGACGCGGCGCTTGAACGTCTGCCCGTCCTTGATGATGCGTGCCATGACCTTGTCGAGAGCCTTGAGGTCCTCGGGCGTGAACGGGGTCTCGACGTCGAAGTCGTAGTAGAAGCCGTCACGGACGGGCGGGCCGATGCCGAGCTTGGCGTCGGGGTTGACCTGCTGCACGGCCTGGGCCAGGACGTGCGCGGCCGAGTGGCGCAGCACGTCGAGACCGTCGGGCGAGTCGATGGTCACGCCCTCGACCTCGTCGCCCTCGGCGACCGGGGTGTCGAGGTCCTTGAGCTCACCGTTCACGCGGAGGACGACGACCTCACGGCGGCCCGAGAACAGGTCCGCACCGGTCGCCCCCGTCTCCACCGTGGTCCGTTCTCCGTCGAGAGTGATGGACAAAGGTGACGATACGACGTCTGACACAGTGCGCGCTCCTAGCAGCTCAACAGGGCATTCGAAAG
>NZ_JBHXBO010000050.1:0-22515 GCF_042726775.1 Oerskovia sp. NPDC060287 | reverse complement strand
GTCCCGACGAGGACCGGCGAGACCCCGGTGCCGTGCTCGTGTCTTGCCGGCGTCTTGCCGGGGCCGGGCGGCCCGGCGGTCACAGCCGCCCGGCCGCCTTGAGCGCGAGGTACGTGTCGGCGAGCCGCGGCGCGAGCTCCTCGGGCAGCCCCTCGACCACCTCGACGCCCTTCTGCGAGAGCACGGTCCGCACCGCCGTGCGCTCGAGCTCGACGCGCGCGGCAGCCGCGGCGTCGTAGACGTCGGCGCTCGAGTCCCGGGCCGCACGCAGGGCCGCGACCTCGGGGTCGGCGACCGAGGCGACGACGACCTGGTGCTTGGAGGTCAGCTGCCCGACGACGGGCAGCAGGCCGGTCTCGACGGCAGCCGGGTCGAGCGTCGTGAGCAGGACCACGAGCGCGCGCTGCGAGAGGCGCTGGTGGACCGAGCCGACGAGCCCCGGCCAGTCGGTCTCGAGCAGCGCGGGCTCGATGGGTGCGAGCGCGTCGGCGAGGGCCGGCATGAGCCGCGGGCCCGCCGCACCTGCGACGCGGGCGCGCACCCCGCGGTCGTACGCGAACAGCTCGACGCGGTCGCCCGCCCTCCCTGCCAGGGCCGAGAGCAGCAGGGCAGCCTCGATGCTCGCGTCGAGGCGCGGCTCGTCGCCGATGCGGGCCGCGGACGTGCGCGAGGTGTCGAGCACGATCAGGACGCGACGGTCGCGCTCTGGTCGCCACGTGCGCACGACCATGTCCGCCCGGCGCGCCGAGGCACGCCAGTCGATCGACCGTACGTCGTCGCCGATCACGTACTCGCGCAGCGAGTCGAACTCGGTCCCCTCGCCGCGCACCTGGACCGCGGCGCGCCCGTCCATCTCGCGCAGGCGGGCGAGCCGGCTCGGCAGGTGCCGGCGCGACGCGAACTCGGGCAGGACGCGCAGACGTCCGGGCACGTCGAGCGAGACCTGGCGGGCCGCGAGCCCGAGCGGTCCCGCGGCGCGGATCGTGACCTTGTCCGCGAGCCGGTCGCCGCGCCGGGTGGGCACCAGCACTGTCGTCAGGCGCGCCGACTCACCGGGGGGCAGGTCGACGGGGTGCCGGTTGACCTGCGGGCCCGCCGAGGGGGCCCAGGCGTCGCGGACCACTGCGCGCAGGCGCCTGCCGGTCAGGTTCGTCACGACGAGCTGCGACGTCGCGCGACCCGTGAGGCGGACCGAGCCCGGGACACGCCGTTCGACCGCGACCCGCCGCGGGGAGGCCGCCAGGGTCACGTCGAGCGCGCACAGCAGCGCCACCACGAGCGCCCAGACCAGGACCGTGCCGTACGAGGGCACGACGAGGACCGCCACCACCCCGAGGGCGGCCAGCGCGACGGCACGCCACGTCAGAGCCATGTCATCCCTTCAGGCTGCCGGCGCTCAGCGCGGGACCGGCACGGAGGCCAGCACCGTGTCCAGCACGCTCTCCGCGGTCACGCCCTCGAGCTCGGCCTCGGGGCGCAGCTGGACGCGGTGACGCAGCGTCGGGTGGGCCAGGGCCTTGACGTCGTCGGGCGTGACGTACCCGCGACCGGACAGCCAGGCCCACGCGCGGGACGTCGCGAGCAGCGCCGTGGCGCCTCGGGGCGACACGCCGAGCGACAGCGAGGGGGAGTGACGCGTCGCGCGGCACACGTCCACGGCGTAGCCGAGGACCTCGCGCGAGACCTGGACCTGGGCGACCTCGGCGCGTGCGCGGTCGAGGACCTCGCGGCCCGCGACGGGCCGCACCCCCGCGGCGGCGAGGTCGCGCGGGTTGAAGCCCGCGGCGTGCCGTGCGAGGACCTCGATCTCCTGGTCGCGCTCGGGCAGCGGCAGGACGAGCTTGAGCAGGAAGCGGTCGAGCTGGGCCTCGGGCAGCGGGTAGGTGCCCTCGTACTCGACGGGGTTCTGCGTCGCGATGACGAGGAACGGGTCCGGCAGCATGCGCGGCGTCCCGTCGACCGAGACCTGGCGCTCCTCCATGGCCTCGAGCAGCGAGGCCTGCGTCTTGGGAGGCGTGCGGTTGATCTCGTCGGCCAGGAGCAGGTTCGTGAAGACGGGGCCCTCGCGGAACGAGAACTCGGCCGTGCGCGCGTCGTACACGAGCGACCCCGTGACGTCGCCGGGCATGAGGTCGGGCGTGAACTGGACGCGCTTGGTGTCCAGGTCGAGCGAGGCTGCGAGCGTGCGCACGAGCAGCGTCTTGGCGACGCCGGGCACGCCCTCGAGGAGCACGTGGCCCTTGCAGAGCATCGCGATGAGCAGGCTCGTGACCGCGGCGTCCTGACCGACGACGGCCTTGCCGACCTCGGTGCGCACGGCCGCGAGGGCTGCGCGCAGCTCGTGCGAGGGGCCCGACGGCGCAGCGTGCGCGGGAGCGTCGGTCACGGGCTGCGGGGCGGGCGCCGCAGGTGCCTGCGCCGGGGTGGGCTGGGCGGGAGCAGCGGGGACCGGAGCCCCGTACGCGGGGGGCGTCGCGGGCTGGGCCGGCGACGGCGCGTAGCGCTCGGCGGGCTGCTGATAGGGGTTCGTCCCCTCGGGGTGGTGCGTCACGGGTGGAAGACCTCGCTCTCCAACTGGTCAAGGTGACGTGCGAGCTCGAGCAGCGCGGCGTCGTCGGCGGGTGGTGGTCCGTACAGGAGGTGCGCGACCTGCTCGGCCGGTCGGTGCGTGGCACGGACGATCGCGTCGATCAGGGCCGGGGCGGCCGCCGAGCGGGGCAGTCCCAGGCGTGCGGCCATGCGGTCGGCGCTGTGGGCCCGCAGGCCCGCGGCCGCGTGGCCGCGCGAGCGGGAGCGCCGGTAGAGCCGTCCGCGTCCTCGCGTGGTCTCCGACGCGCGGACCACGACGGGCAGGTCCTCGGTCACGAGCCGTCCCAGGCGGCGCCCGCGCCAGAGTGCCGCGAAGAACGCGACCACGAGGAGCTGGACGAGCACGACCGAGACCCACGGGGGGAGCGTGCCGGTGCCCGCACCGACGTCCTCGGAGATCGTGGCGTCCGTGAGGCTCGGCACGAACCACGTGAGGGTCTCGTGGCGCCCGAGCGAGCGCAGCGCGAGCGCGGCGTTCCCGTCCTCGGTGATGCTCGCGTTGGTGAGCAGGGTCCCGTCGTCGAGCGCGACGACGCGGCGCTCGCCCTCGTGGACGAGGTACGCGCCGGTGTCGGGCGGGCTGTCGTCCCCCGGGAAGCAGACGAGGGAACCGGGCCCGGTCGCGGTGAGCCCGAAGCCCGTGCTGCGGATGGCGCCTGCGGCGACCGCGTCCGGGTCGCTGCACCCCGGGGCCCGGGTGGCGTCGGGAGAAGACCAGTCGTCGGCCAGGGTCGCGGTCCCGCCGGTCGCACCCTCGAGCAGGTCGTACCCGGGCTCGACGAGCACCAGGTCGGCCTCGGTCTCGAGGAGGGCGTCGATCTGCTCGGGCAGGAGGTCGAGGTCCGAGGTCACGAGGAGGGTGGTCCCTGCGAGGGCCCGGGAGACCGCGTCCGCGGTCGTGGTCACGTACTCGACCTCGACGCCCTGGTCGCCGAGCACCTGGGCGAGCGCACGGGCACCGTAGGGGCCCGGGTTGTCGGGGGCCAGGGGTGTGCTGGACACGGCCGGTCGGGACAGGGCCGCGAGGCCCGCGACGATCGCGACGAGGAGCAGGACCGCGAGCGGCCAGCGCACGGCACGCCACCGTCGCCGTGCGCGCGAGCCGGCCGTGGTGCCGTCGCCCATGACCGGGGCGGGCACGTAGGCGGTGGTGACCGCGGACGAGGACGCGTCCGGGGCCGAGACAGGGGGCGGAGGGGCGGCGAGTCCGGTCGTCATCGTTCTGCTCCCGACGTCGAGGACGTCCCGGCCGCGACGGGCAGGTCGGTGGGGACCTCGGTGGGCGAGGAAGCGTCGACATCGGTCGCCGGCGAGCCGGTGCCGACGGGCGTCGGCCGGGTCGCGAGGGCTGCAGCGTCGAGCTCGCGCAGCGCCTGGTCGGCGGCGGGACCGACGGCCACCTTGCCGTACCGGACGTCGTCGAACAGGCGGGCGCCACCCGCGAGCCGGTCCGCGAGGTCAGGGAGGCGCAGGGCCGCGGCATCGGCCGCCTCGTGAGCCGTGCGCCCGGGGCGCGGATCGAGGACGACCCGTTCCTCGAGCGAGCGGACGACGGCCCGGTAGCGCTCGACCACGGCCGTGGCCCAGTCGCCCGCCGCCGCCGCGGCATCGGCCGCCGCGCGCAGGTCGGTGGCCGAGCGCGTGTCGTCCTCGAAGACCGCGGCCGACGTGCGCGCCCGGCGCGAGAGCCGGACGGGGCCCGCGACCAGGTAGGCGATCACGGCGACCACGAGGACCACGCCGGCCACGACGAGCGAGGCGACGACAGGGTTCACGTCGAGGACCTCGACGCCGTCGAACAGACCCACCAGCCAGTCGATGAAGCGCATGAGCAGGGACGGCTGGTCCTGGTAGACGGGGTCGAGCAGCTCCTCCTGGAGCCAGCGACGGGCGGTGTCGGCGTCGGGCGTCACGGGGACGTCCCCACGAAGCGCCACCGGCAGGTGCAGGCGCGCCGACCAGGCCGCCTGCCCGGCGGCGAGCGACGCGGAGAGCGCCCCGGTCACGCCGTGCCGTGCTCGGCGTGCTCGTTCGCCGCGGCCGTGAGCTCGACGTCGAGCCCCTCACGGCGCATGCGCACGTCGATGTAGAGGAGCGAGACGACGCCCGCGAGGAACACCGACGTGACGACCGAGCTGATGATCTGCGCCACCGCGGTGAGGGCCAGGATCCCGAAGGTGTCGGTGACGAGGAACGTCGTGAGGGCCGAGAACGGGTAGACCACGATGCTGGCGATGACGCTCACCGCGATGTAGGCCAGGAGCGAGATCCCGAAGGTCCGCCAGTAGGCGCCCCGCGTGAGCTTCCATCCACGGACGACGGCCGAGCGGAACCCCTGCCCCTCGAGCACCAGGGCGGGAGGGATCAGGAGCGTCCGGACGATGAACCAGGCGAGGAAGACGGCCCATCCGGCGAACCCGAGGAGCAGGACGACTATCCCGAGGCCGACGTCACCCACGAAGCCGAGGATCGTCAGCCCCACATAGAGGAACGTCGCCACGTAGACGACGAGGTTGGTGAGGAACGAGAAGCCGATGAGGGGCCACACCTTGGAGCGCACCTGGGCCCAGACCTCGCCCACGGTCGCCTTGCGCCCGACGACCGACTGGCCGACGGACGTGATCAGGATGCCGTTGACTATCGGGAGCGCGAGCGCGAGGACGACGCCGGTCACGAGCGAGGCCCCCAGCAGCGGGAGCATGTCCGTGAGCACCTGCACGTCGCTCCCGAGCTCCGTCTCGAGCCGAGCGAGCTGCGGTGCGAAGATCCCGGACACGAGTGCTCCGAGGGCCATCCCGACGATCGTCGCGACCGCGATCACGGTCGCACTCATCCCGAGCATGACCTTGGGGTTGGAACGGATCGCGCCGAACGCGCCGTCGAAGATCTCGCCCAGGGTCAGCGGGCGCAGCGGGATGATCCCGGGCTTGTTGGCGGGCGGTGCGAAGGGGCGGCCCGCGAACGACGGGGGTCCGTATCCGGGCTGCACCGGGCCGCCGTACTGGCCTTGCTGTCCGTACTGGCCCTGCTGGCCGTACTGCGGCTGACCCCAGGCGTTCGGCGTGGGCTGGCCGTACTGACCGGGCTGGCCGTACTGACCGGGCTGGCCGTACTGACCGGGCTGGCCGTACTGACCGGGCTGGCCGTACTGACCGGGCTGGGGCGCACCGGGCGGGACGGGGGCACCGCCACCGGGCGCAGCCGCGCCCTCGGGGGGCTGCGGCCCGCGCTGGCCGTAGCGCGGGGTGTCGTCCGGTGCTGGCGTGCCGGCGTCGTCGGGCGTCGTCATCTGCTCTGCTGTCCCCGCTCGGTTCTGTGGGGCCCGGAGGCCTCGTCCTGGTGCGGCCGTGCACGGCACTTCGACAGTGCCCTGCGCGGTCGCGGCCCACCCTAGTACGGGGGCCTGTCAGGTGCTGCGAGCGAACCGCCCGGGTGAACACTGGGCGCCGCCCGGTGGTTCGGTCGGGCGCTGCCGGGGTCGATGGCAAAATGGGGTCATGAAGGTACGCGTGCTTGTGGTCGACGACGACACCGCTCTCTCCGAGATGATCGGCATCGTGCTGCGCTCCGAGGGGTTCGACCCGGTCTTCTGCGCGGACGGGGACCTCGCCCTGGCGACGTTCCGCAGCACGCAGCCGGACCTCGTCCTCCTGGACCTGATGCTCCCGGGCAAGGACGGCACCGAGGTGTGCCGTCTGATCCGCGCGGAGTCGGGGGTGCCCATCATCATGCTCACGGCCAAGAGCGACACGGTCGACGTGGTGCTCGGGCTCGAGTCGGGCGCGGACGACTACATCTCCAAGCCGTTCAAGCCCAAGGAGCTCGTGGCCCGCATCCGTGCGCGCCTGCGCCGCTCGGACGAGCCGGCCCCCGAGCACCTGTCGATCGGGGACGTGGAGATCGACGTGACGGGGCACCGGGTCACGCGCGACGCGCGACCCATCGCGCTCACGCCGCTCGAGTTCGACCTGCTGGTCGCCCTCGCGCGCAAGCCCTGGCAGGTCTTCACGCGTGAGGTCCTCCTGGAGAAGGTCTGGGGCTATCGTCACGCGGCGGACACGCGCCTGGTGAACGTCCACGTGCAGCGGCTGCGGTCCAAGGTCGAGCACGACCCGGAGAACCCGGAGATCGTCCTGACGGTGCGCGGCGTCGGCTACAAGGCGGGCGCGGCACGCGGGTGAGCAGCTCGTCGCTCCGAGGTCGGGTGGGGCTGACGTTCCGCCGTACCCGACGTCGGGTGCGTGCCGCGATCGGACGGCTCACCTGGCGCGCCCGGTCGTCGATGCAGCTGCGCGTCGTCGGGACCGCGCTGGTCGTGGGTGCGATCACGGTCGCGGCTCTCGGCGCCTACCTGTCGAGCACCATGCGTGACGGCCTGTTCGAGCAACGGCTCGAGCAGATCAACGTCGAGAGCGCGAACTCGATCCAGCAGGCGCAGAGCCTGTTCACGGCGTCGCTGTCCAAGACCAAGGACTCCGAGCTCCAGACTCTCCTCCTCGACGTCCACAACACCCTGCGCACGAGCGGCAGCCCGGACCGCAAGATCTTCCTCATGCGGCCCGAGGGAGCCACCTCGCGCCTCAACGACGTCAGCACCGACAACCAGCTGACGAGCCTGGTCTCGGACGAGCTGCGCGACGCGGTCCTCGAGAGCGACGGTCGCGAGCTCCAGTCGGTCGCGATCCCCCGGGACCCGTCCGACCCGCACTCGCCCGTGGACCCCGGGGTGCTCGTGGGGTCCAAGGTCCAGGTCCCCACGGTCGGGACGTACGAGCTCTACTTCCTGTACTCGCTCGCGCCCGAGCAGGAGACGCTGTCCTTCCTCCAGGGGACGCTGGCCCTCGGGGCAGCCTTCATGGTGGGCATCCTGGTGCTCATCACCTGGGTCGTGACGCGCCAGGCCGTCCAGCCGGTCCGCAACGCCGCAGGCGTCGCCGAGCGGCTCGCCGACGGGCACCTGAACGAGCGTCTGCCGGTGAAGGGCCACGACGAGCTCGCGACGCTCGCGCGCTCGTTCAACGAGATGGCCGAGAGCCTCCAGCTCCAGATCGGTCGGATGGAGGAGCTGTCCCTGCTCCAGCGGCGCTTCGTGTCGGACGTGTCGCACGAGCTGCGCACGCCGCTCACGACGATCCGCATGGCGGGCGAGGTCCTGCACGCCTCGCGCGACGACTTCGACCCCGCGTCGAAGCGGTCGGCGGAGCTCCTGCAGACCCAGCTCGACAGGTTCGAGGACCTCCTTGCGGACCTCCTCGAGATCAGCCGGTTCGACGCGGGGGCAGCGCAGCTGGACGCCGAGCGGCGCGACGTGCGAGACGTCGTCAACGCGGCCGTGGACCTCGCGGCCCCGCTCGCCGAGCGCAAGGGCGTCTGGATGTCGGTGCACTTCCCGGACGAGCCCGCGATCGCGGACGTCGACCCGCGACGGGTCGAGCGGATCGTGCGCAACCTCGTGGTCAACGCGATCGAGCACGCCGAGGAGCGCCCCGTCGAGATCACGGTCGCCCAGGACCGGCACGCGGTCGCGATCGTCGTCCGCGACCACGGCGTGGGGATGACCGAGGACGAGGCGCTGCACGTGTTCGACCGCTTCTGGCGGGCGGACCCGGCGCGGGCACGCACGACCGGCGGGACCGGGCTCGGTCTGGCGATCTCGCTCGAGGACGCCCACCTGCACGGAGGCTGGCTCGAGGTGTGGGGCCGCCCGGGTCGGGGCGCTGCGTTCCGGCTCACGCTCCCGCTCCGGGCCGGGATCCATCTCTCGTCCTCCCCGCTCCCGCTCGTCCCGGAGGAGCCCACCCGCACGCGCGGGCTCGGCCCGGCGACAGGTCCGGTGGGTCCGGTCGAGGACCCGGCCGAAGGGACCACGAGCCCGTCGGCGCTCCCCGTGCTCCCCGACGAGCCATTGGTCGCCGGGCGCCAGGGGGCGCTCCGGGCGGCGCACGAGCACACCGCGGACGAGGAGCGACCATGACGAGGACAGCGGAACGACGACGTCGCTGGGCCGCGCGGGCCGCGAGCCTCGTCGTGGCGGCCGTCGCCCTCTCGGGCTGTGCGGCGATCCCCACGTCCGGTCCCGTGATCCAGGGGGACACCGTGGTGCAGGGCTTCAACGCTCCGGGCCTGCGGGCGCGGGGCCCCGCGGTGGGCGACGACCCGAAGGGCATCGTGTCGGGCTTCCTGACCGCGCAGGCGGCCGGGCCGGCGGGAGACTTCGACGTCGCGCAGGAGTTCCTCACGTCGGACGACTGGGACTGGAAGACGCAGGTGCTGGTCTTCGACGGGGACCTGGACCTGACGTACGACGAGGAGGCGATGCAGACCGGTGCGGTCACGGTCACGGGCAGCGCGTCGGTCGTGGGCGCCCTGGACAAGCGTGGCGTGTACACCGAGGACGTGCCGGTCAGCACGGTCGTCTCGTTCGGGCTCGTCCGTCGCAGCGACGGGCAGTGGCGGATCGAGACGGCCGAGGACGGGTTGTTGCTCTCGCAGAGCGCCTTCCTGGCCGCCTTCAGGTCGACCCGCCTCTACTTCCCGTCGGCAGACCGTGAGGTCCTGGTCCCCGACGAGCGCTGGTTCCCCAACAGGACCTGGCAGACCAACGCGGTGGACGAGACGTTGGTCGGTCCCGTCGAGTGGCTCCGCGGCTCGACCGACGTCGTCGTCCCCGAGGGGACGCGCCTGAGCATCGACGCGGTCACGAACGAGGGCGGGGTGGTCGACGTGCGCCTGACGGACGCGATCTCGCTGGCGTCGCCCGAGGACCGTGCGCTGCTCAAGGCGCAGCTCGAGGCGACGCTCTTCGACGCGGTGCCTCTGACCGTCAACCTGTATCGGGGCGAGGACCTGCTCAGCACGCCCTCGGGCGGCCCGGTGCTGGCCAAGGCGGACGCGGTGGGGAACGAGGTCGTCGCGGCCCAGGGCCAGGTCATGACGCTCGAGACGGGAGCCGACGACCTGGTGCCGCTCGCTCCTGCCGTCTCGCTCGAGGGCATCGACGCGACCGCGCTCGCGCAGGGCGCCAACGCCCGCCCCCTCGTCGTCCGGGACGGTACGAGCAACCTGCTGCGCCTGCCGACGAAGACCCTTCCGGGGGTGACCCTCCTGACCGGCGACGACCTCCTGGCCCCGAGCGTGGACCGGCTGGGTGGTGTCTGGTCGGGTCCGCGGGCGCAGGCGGGAGTCCTGCAGGTCGTGCGGTCGGACCTGGCCGACGCCGGGACCCCGGTCGAGGTCGCCGCCCCGTGGCTCGCCGGTCGTTCCGTCCAGTCGATCCGGGTGGCTCACGACGGGGCGCGGATCGCGGTGGTCAGCTCGGACGCCTTGGGAGCGACCCGCGTCGACGTCGCAGGGATCGTGCGCGACGAGAAGGACGTGCCGACCGCGCTGTCCGAACCCTTCCGGGTCGGGGCGCCCATCAGGTCGGCGTCTCAGGTCGTGTGGGCCGACGAGACGCTGCTCGCGGTCCTCGGGACGGACGAGGCGGAGACGTCTCCGGCGGTCCATCTCGTCGCGGTCGGGGGAGACACGACCCGGCTGTCCCCGGTGGCGGGCGCGACGGCGATCAGCGCGGGCGACGGGGAACGAACCGTGCAGGTCCTGACCGAGAACGGCACGCTGTTCGGGCGCAGCCGGTCCGGTGCGGTGTGGGAGAAGCGGATCGAGGGAGTCGCGCTGCCGACGTTCCCGGGCTGACCCGGTGGTGCGGAGGCTGTGCCTGCGCACGGGCCGGTGCACAGGCGCCAGAACCGATGCTGGGTCCACAGGGCGAGCTCGGTGCCGCCCTGGGACGCGGCGCGGCGTGGCAGGCTCCGGCCGTGCCGTCCTCCTCCGTGCCGTCCTCGGGTCGCCGAGCGCCCCGTCGCCCCTCACCGGCCACCGGGACCCCCGGCCGCCGGCTCCCGACGGCCACGGGTTTCCTGGGGGACCACCCGCTCGTCGCCGCGCTCGCGGGCGCGGCCGCCTCGCTGACCCGGCTCGTCGTCCCGATCGAGTGCCCCGGGTGCGGCGCGAGGGACCTGGTGCTGTGCCCTGGGTGCGCCGGGCTGCTCGACGCCGCGCCGACCCGCCGCGAGCGGGACGCCCCACGGCTCGACCGGCTCGACGGTCGGCCCCCGCTGCCCGTGTGGGCCTGCGCGTCGTACACGGGCCCGCTGCGGGACGTGGTGGTGGCGTGGAAGGACAAGGGGCGCGTGGACCTCGCGGGGGTGCTCGACTCCGCGGCGCGCCGGGCAGGGGTGACCCTGGCGCCCCAGGTGCGGTCCGCCGTCGGGCGCGGGGAGACCAGGACCCGTGCCGGGAGCGGGCGGGGCCCCGTGCTCGTGGTGCCCGCGCCGTCGACCGGCGCGGCCCGGCGCGCCCGGGGGCGCGAGCCTGTCCTCTCCCTGGCCCGCGCCCTCGCGCAGGGGCTCGGAGAGGCGGGCCTCGAGGCAGTCCCTGCGGCACTGCTGGCGCAGCGCGGGCGCGACCAGGTGGGGCGGGGCTCGCGGGGCCGGGGGGAGCGGTTGGCGACGGTCCGGGCGACCCCGCGGGGCGTCCGGTCGAGCCCGTCGCTCGTGGGAGCCACGTGCCTCCTGGTCGACGACGTGCTCACCACGGGTGCCACGCTCGCGGCCTGCGAGCGCGCCCTGGAAGGGCTCGGAGCACGCGTCCTGGGGGCTGTCGTGCTGGCCGCGACACCCCCTCCTCGGCGGGGTTCCGCGGCCCTCGAAGTTCATCTCGCGTAGATGCTGCCTTTACCTCGCAGGGGGGTTAACCTGGGGTCCAGTCGTCACGGGGAACGGTTGGTAACGGGACCCGTGCGGCCACAGAGCGACAGACCCGAGGCAAGGTCTTCGGGCAGGGAGGTGATAGGTACTCCGGATCCCCCTCGGGGGAGCCAGACCCAGGACCACACGGGACGCTCTGGAGAAACGGGAGCGTCCGAGACCCTTTGCGGAGGCTCACATGGAGATCGTTGTCGTCGGCAGGCACACGGAAGTGGCTGACCGCTTCCGCCGACACGTGGAAGAAAAGCTCGCGAAGTTCGAGCAGCTCGCACCGACCGCCCAGCGGATCGACGTCGAGGTCACCCACGAGAACAACCCCCGACTGTCCGAGGTGCGCGAGAGGGTCGAGCTGACCGTCCGCGCCAAGGGACCCGTCGTCCGCGCCGAGGCGGCAGCCGACGACCGGTTCGGGGCACTCGACCTGGCCATGAACAAGCTTCAGGAGAGGCTGCGGCGCGTCAGCGACCGCCGCAAGGACCACCGCAACAACAACCCCCAGCCGCCCGTCGACGTCCGGCCGTTCATCCCGGAGGACAAGCAGCCCGAGCCCGCCGCCGCGCACCCCGGTGTGCCCGGCGAGGCGGTCGAGACCCAGCTCGGCGACTCGCCCGTCGTCATCCGTCAGAAGCTGCACTCCGCGGAGCCCATGACGATCGACGACGCCCTCTACGAGATGGAGATGGTGGGCCACGACTTCTACCTCTTCGTCGACGTCGAGACCGCCCGTCCCTCGGTCGCCTACCGGCGCAGGGGCTGGAGCTACGGGGTCATCGCGCTCGACACGGCCTGCGCGGGCGGCCTGAAGGAATCCCCCGACCAGGGGTGAGCATCGCGAGGTCCGTCTGACCCAGAACCGACCCGACGGGGTGGCGTCGCCGACCAGGCGAGGCCACCCCGTCGGCGTGCGGCCTGCGCTGCGTGGCCCGCACGCTCGCCGCGCCGTGTGTCAGGGGGGACGGGCAGGATGGGTCGGGTGAAGACCGAGACAATGTCGCTCGCCCAGGCTCGTCGCGTCGCGCTCGCCGCGCAGGGTCTGCACACCCCCCGGCCCGACGACGGAGCCACGCCCCGGCAGGTCACGCTGCGGCACGTGCAGCGCACCGTGGACCGGCTGGGGCTGCTCCAGATCGACTCGGTCAACGTCCTGGCCCGGGCGCACCTGGTCCCGCTGTACTCCCGCCTCGGTCCCTACGACGTGAGCCTGCTCGACCGCGCGGCGGGTCGCGCGCCGCGCAGGCTCGTCGAGTACTGGGGGCACGTGGCCTCCTACGTACCGCCCGAGACCTACCGCCTCCTCGAGTGGCGCCAGCGTGCCTACCGGACCGAGGCGTGGGGGGCCATCAGCGGTGTCGAGCTGTCGCACTCCGCGGTGGTCGAGCACGTCCGCGGGATCGTCGCGGCGCGCGGCCCCATCACCGCGGGCGAGGTCCACGAGCTGCTCGAGGCCGAGGGCATGGGCGAGGCGCGCACCACGACCGAGTGGGGCTGGAACTGGTCGCTCGCCAAGCGGGCCCTCGAGTTCCTCTTCTTCACCGGTGAGATCACCGCCGCGCGCCGCAACGCGGCGTTCGAGCGCTGCTACGACCTGACCGAACGCGTCCTTCCCGCCGCGGTCGTCGCGGCGCCACCCGTGAGCGACGAGGACGCGGTCCGTCGGCTGCTGGAGATCGGGGCCAGGGCGCACGGGGTCGGGACCCTGCGCTGCTTCCGCGACTACTTCCGGCTCAGAGGGCCGGCCCCACGACGTGCGCTCGACGAGCTCGTCGAGGACGGCGTGCTCCGGCCCGTCGAGGTGCGGGGGTGGGACGAGACCACGTACCTGCACCGTGACGCCGTGGTCCCGCGACGGGCGCAGGGGCGCGCGCTGCTCAGCCCGTTCGACCCGCTCGTGTTCGAGCGGACTCGGCTCGAGCAGCTGTTCGGGACCCGCTACCGCATCGAGATCTACGTGCCCGCGGCCAAGCGGGTCCACGGCTACTACGTCCTGCCGTTCCTCCAGGGTGACCGCATCACGGCCAAGGTGGACCTCAAGGCGGATCGTCGCGCGGGCATCTTGCGGGTCCTCGCAGCCCACCGCGAGGAGCATGCGGACGCAGAGACCGCCCCGGCGCTCGCGGCCGAGCTCCGCCTCATGGCGACCTGGCTGGGCATGGCGAGCGTCGTCGTCGGGCCGCTGGGGGACCTCGCACCTGCGCTCGCCGCCGAGCTCGCCCAGCCCCCGGCACAGGGCGTCGCGGGAGTGGTCGCCGGGTAGAGGTGACGGGCGGCCGGCGCGGCGGGTTTCGCCGCAGAGCGAAACCCCCATCGCCGGACAGAAGCCCTACCACGCTCAGGACTCGCCTACGATGGTCTGTGGTGTGATCCAGCCGACTGCCGAAAGGTGGTCGCCTCGCATTCGCCCCGGACCGTCCGGCCCGGGGGCGCGATCGATACGGGAGTACTGCGTGCCTGCGATCCTCGAGAAGGTCCTGCGCTTCGGCGAGGGCCGGATCCTGAAGAAGTTGTCCGGCCTGGCTGAGCAGGTCAACAAGCTGGAGCCCAGCTTCGAGGACCTCAGCGACGAGGAGCTGCGCGAGGAGACGGACCGCTTCAAGGAGCGGATCGCGAACGGGGCGACGCTCGACGAGCTGCTCCCCGAGGCCTTCGCCGCGGTCCGCGAGGCGGCTCGCCGCACCCTGGGGCAGCGCGCGTACGACGTGCAGCTCATGGGCGGCGCGGCCCTGCACATGGGCAACATCGCGGAGATGAAGACCGGTGAGGGCAAGACCCTCGTCGGGACGTTCCCGGCGTACCTCAACGCGCTGTCCGGCAAGGGCGTCCACGTCGTCACGGTCAACGACTACCTCGCCAAGTACCAGAGCGACCTGATGGGCCGCGTGTTCCGCGCCCTCGGCCTCACGACGGGCTGCATCATCTCCGGGCAGACCCCGGCGGTCCGCCGCGAGCAGTACGCCGCGGACATCACGTACGGGACGAACAACGAGTTCGGCTTCGACTACCTGCGCGACAACATGGCGTGGAGCACCGACGACCTGGTGCAGCGCGGCCACAACTTCGCGATCGTCGACGAGGTCGACTCGATCCTCATCGACGAGGCGCGTACGCCGCTCATCATCTCGGGCCCCGCGTCGGGCGACGCGAACCGCTGGTACGGCGAGTTCTCCAAGGTGGTCCGCCGCCTGAACCCGGAGACCGACTACGAGGTCGACGAGAAGAAGCGCACCATCGGTGTGCTCGAGCCCGGTATCGCGAAGGTCGAGGACTACCTCGGCATCGACAACCTGTACGAGTCGCTCAACACGCCGCTCATCGGGTTCCTCAACAACGCGATCAAGGCCAAGGAGCTCTTCAAGCGCGACAAGGACTACGTCGTCCTCAACGGCGAGGTCATGATCGTCGACGAGCACACGGGTCGTATCCTCGCGGGGCGCCGCTACAACGAGGGCATGCACCAGGCCATCGAGGCCAAGGAGGGCGTGCAGATCAAGGCGGAGAACCAGACGCTCGCCACGATCACGCTCCAGAACTACTTCCGCCTGTACGACAAGATCTCGGGCATGACGGGTACGGCAGACACCGAGGCCGCGGAGTTCCAGGGCACGTACAAGCTGGGCGTCGTCCCCATCCCCACGAACCGCAAGATGCAGCGCGTGGACCAGCCGGACCTCGTCTACAAGAACGAGGAGGGCAAGTTCGACGCGGTCGTCGCGGACATCGTCGAGCGCCACGCCGAGGGTCAGCCGGTCCTGGTCGGCACCACGAGCGTCGAGAAGTCCGAGCTGCTCTCGTCCAAGCTCAAGAAGCAGGGCGTCCCGCACGAGGTCCTCAACGCCAAGCAGCACGAGCGTGAGGCCGCGATCGTCGCTCAGGCCGGCCGCAAGGGCTCGGTCACGGTCGCGACCAACATGGCCGGTCGTGGGACGGACATCATGCTCGGTGGCAACGCCGAGTTCATGGCCGTCGCGGACCTCGCGGCCCGTGGGCTCGACGCCACGGAGAACCCCGAGGAGTACGAGGCCGCGTGGCCCGAGGCCGTCGAGCGCGCCAAGGCCGCGGTGGCCGCCGAGCACGACGAGGTCAAGGAGCTCGGCGGGCTGTACGTGCTCGGCACCGAGCGTCACGAGTCGCGTCGTATCGACAACCAGCTGCGTGGTCGTTCCGGCCGTCAGGGTGACCCGGGCGAGTCCCGGTTCTACCTGTCGATGCAGGACGACCTGATGCGTCTGTTCAACTCGAACCTCGCCGAGTCCATGATGAACCGCGCGGGCTTCCCGGACGACGTGCCCCTCGAGTCCAAGATCGTCACGCGCGGCATCGCGAGCGCGCAGGGTCAGGTCGAGGCGCGCAACTTCGAGATCCGCAAGAACGTCCTCAAGTACGACGACGTCCTCTCGCGTCAGCGCACCGTCATCTACGACGAGCGTCGCCGCGTCCTCGAGGGCGAGGACATGCAGGAGCAGATCCAGCACTTCATCACCGACGTCGTCACGGCGTACGTCGACGGCGCCACGTCCGAGGGCAACCCGGAGCACTGGGACCTCGAGGGCCTGTGGACGGCGCTGCGCGCGGTCTACCCGGTCTCGATCGAGGTGGACGAGGTCGTCGAGCAGGCCGGGGGAGCCACGCGTCTGACGCGCGAGCTGATCCTCGAGGAGATCCTGTCCGACGCCCGCGTGGCGTACCAGGACCGCGAGGCGACCCTCGGGAGCTCCAACATGCGTCAGCTCGAGCGCCGCGTGGTGCTCTCGGTGCTGGACCGCAAGTGGCGCGAGCACCTCTACGAGATGGACTACCTCAAGGAGGGCATCGGCCTGCGCGCCATGGCGCAGCGTGACCCGCTCGTCGAGTACCAGCGCGAGGGCTTCCAGCTCTTCCAGGCGATGACCGAGGCCATCAAGGAGGAGTCGGTCGGCTTCCTGTTCAACCTCGAGGTCAAGGTCGCCGAGCCCACCACGCCCGCGGTCAACCCGGTGTCGGCCGCTGCTGCCGCGCAGTCGGCAGCGGGTCAGGCGTTCGGCGGGACGGCCGGGGCTGCGGCCGCGGGTGCCGCCGTGGCGGCAGCAGCCGCCGCGAAGTCCGCCGCGGAGGCTGAGGCCGTGCAGGACGAGCCGGTCGCCGAGGAGGTCGTGGACGCACCCGTCGAGGACGTCCCTGCGGCCCCCGCACCGAAGGCCGAGCCCACGCTCATCGCCAAGGGCCTCGACGGCCCGGGCGAGCAGATCCCGCTGCAGTACTCGGCACCGTCGGACGACGGCTCGGGACAGACCGTGGTCTCGGGTGACGGCTCGCGTCGTGCCCGCCGCGCCCTGCACGGTGAGGCGACCGCGGTCGAGGGTGACGGGCGCACGTTCCCCGGCACGCCCCGCAACGCCAAGTGCCCCTGCGGCTCGGGCAAGAAGTACAAGCTCTGCCACGGGTTGAACGAAGAGGAGTAGTCCTCGCCCGAGGAGCACTGCGAGCGGCGGTCAGCCGATCTCGAGCACCACGACGCGCCACACGCCGCGTCGGGCCTCGAGTCGGACGGCCGCCGCTCGCACTCTGTCCATGTCCTCCAGGACGATCGTGGCCTCGGCGGCCGTGTCGCCGAGGCGCAGAAGCCTGGCTCGACGGATCACGACGGGGCGGGAGGCTGCGACGCGGTCCGGCGCGTCCTGGGCGAGCTGGGCGCGGCGACCGATCGCGTCGAACACGTCGGCGGCGAGCCAGCGCTGCAGCTGTGCGACGGGGCGCTCGCCTCGCAGCACCTCGATCGCGGCACGGACGACCGAGCAGCAGATCGAGGTCGGGTCCGGCAGGTCCGCCTCGGGCGCGGAGACCACGGGTCGACCGCTCTCCGCCAGGTCCTCGGACTGTGGGAACTGGGGTGGGCCGCCGAACGTCAGAACCCGCACTGATCGGCGGGCGGCCCGCGGCAGGGCCGCGACGGGCTCGTGGCGGGGGGCGGCGCCCGAACGCAAGGTGCGGACGACAGGGTGCTCCGTGGAGATCGACATGGTGCTCCTTCGGGTACGACAAGAGACCGGGGCACCCGTGCGAGCGCCCCGCGGTGAGACGTGAGACCGGCCTCGTGGCAGGTCGTGGGGAAGGGGTTTGCCGGGGCGGTCGCCCCGGTCGAGGTCAGGGAGACCGGGGTGCGCTGAGGATCTGACCAGGCTTGATGAGGTCGGGATCGTCCCCGATGACGTCTCGGTTGGCGTCGAACCACTGCCGACACTCGGTGGCGACCGATGCGTCAGAGGCGTTCGGGCCCAGGCTCCTGCTCGCGATCGACCACAGGGTGTCGCCGCGGAGCACGACGATCTCCACGACCGAGGGCGTGGGCGCGGCGGGATCCGACGTCGTGGTCGGGGAAGGCGCTGCCGTCTGTGCTGGAGTGCCGAGCAGCGGACCGAGGGGAACGTGAGGGGGCTGCGGAGAGCCCGTCGCGGCGACGTCAGGCCGTCCGGTAGGCAAGGCATCCATGACCGTCGGGGCATGGAGCGACTGTCCCGCGGCGTGGGGAGTCGGCTCGGCGGACGACTCGGACGTCGGTGCTGCCGACCGGGAGGCGGACCCGGAGGGGACGAGCGCAGGACCAGAAGGATCCGACTCGTGAGACGAGCCCTCGGCGGGGGTGTAGCCCTGGCCTCCTGCCGATGACGGGGGACCGGACGGGAGCCTGGGCGCGACCGGGGGCACGTCCCCGGAGAAGCCGTCGGTCGAGCCCACGGCAGGCTGATGCGCTTGGTCGCCGACCGGGCTGTCCGTCCGCGCGGTGGGTTGCCATCCCAGGTCGACGACGGCGGGTCCGGGCGCGCTGGTCTCCGGTGCTGCCGGCGGCTCGGCAGCTTGCGCGGGGCCTGCTCCCAGGGCCAGCCCGACCCCGACCGAGAGCGAGACGCCGATGCCGGCCAGCCGGCGAACTGCAGCGGGCGCATGACGCAGCACGAGCCGCTCGCCCGCGTCCCATCGCCGCCCGACGCTCCGGACGATCACGCACGCGAGGGCCAGGGCGGAGGTCGTCGCGACCCACGCGGCGAGCGTCGCACCGACGGCGAGCACGAGAATCTCCAGGTACACCTCGACGTGCGAGTCCGGCAGTGACCGGAGCAGGCGGAGTCCCCGTCCCGCGAGGAGTGCTGCGGCAAGCCCGCCCGCGGTCGAGAGGACGACGAGAGTCGCGAGCCGGGGCGCGCGTCGACCGTGCTCGCCGTCCTGTGCGTACCCAGACTGCTGCGTCATTGCTTCCCCCTGAAGACGGTGACTTCCGTGCGCCTGATCATCGCGTTTGATCGCGTTTGATCTTGTTACATCAAACTCGATCCTCCTCGTCTTGTCCAGAGGAAGGCCGCACTGCGGACAGGTCTGGACGAAACCCCCCGGGTAGGCACTAGCGTGTCCGCGTGCGCTGGGACCTCTTGTTCGCCGATCTCGCGGCACAGCTCGACGCGGCGGAGGTCGCCGACGGGATGCAGGCCGTCGCCGAGCTGACCCGTGCGGAGCAGGCGACGATCCTGCTGACGGACCGGCTGCGTGCGGCCGTGGGCGGGCCGGTGGACCTTCACCTCGCCGACGGGCACCGTCTGGCAGCCGAGGTGCGCGACGTGGCCCCTGAGTGGGTCCTCCTGGCCGAGAGATCGCGACAGCACGTGGTGCCGTTGACCGCGATCGCGTCGATCTCCGGCCTCACCCGCAACGCCCTGACGCCGGCCTCGCACGCGGAGGTGGGCAGGTCGCTCGGTGCGGTGCTGCGCGCACTCATGCGCGACCGTGCGCCGGTCCGCGTCCGGACCACGTCTGGTCAGCTGGACGGGCGGATCGCACGGGTCGGCAGGGACCACCTGGACATCGAGGAGCTGCGACACGATCAGGGGCCGGGCAGGACGGCCGGGCCGGGCCGAATCGTGCCGTTCACCGCACTGGTGTGCGTGAGCGAGACCTAGGGGCCGGCGCAGGGGGATGCAGGGGGAGCAGGGGCAGAAGGGTCGGGCAGTCGTGCCGGGCGGGTGCCGCACGCCTCGGGAAGGCGCGCTCCGTCGACGGACGGCCCCGACGGGTACGAGCGGCTCAGCCCTCGAAGTCCCCGGCGTCGATGCGCGTACGTGTCTGCTGGTACATGCGCTGGATGTACCCCTCGAGCTCGGTGACCTCGACGCGCCACTGCCCGCGCCCACCGACCTGGATCGCCGGCAGGTCGCCGCTGCGGACCAGGGCGTACGCCTGTGCTGCGGAGATGTTGAGCTCCTCCGTCACGTCGGCGAGAGTGAGAAAGCGCGGTGCCATGGCCACATTCTTCCACGACGTGCCGCCCGGGCGGAGTTGTCCACAGCCACCCCGAGGCCACCTCCCGTCCCCACGCCCTGGCAGCCATGATGTGCACGGACAGGACACCAGGACCTGCCCGAGCCGCCGGTTCGCGCCAGTGCGCCTGTCCTCGTCGTTCGACCTGACCGCCTGCACACCCGACCCAGGACCATCCCGACGAAACGGATCCTCATGACGAGCACGATCGACCGCCCGCCCACGCCGACCGTGGCACGGATACGCAGACCTACCTGGCGCGACCCGCGACTCGTGCTCGGGATCGTCCTCGTGGCCGGCTCCGTGGCGCTCGGGTCGTGGGCCGTGTCGACGGCAGGACGGACCGTCGCGGTCTATGCCGCGGCGGGGCCGCTCACCCCGGGCGAGCCGCTCGACCTGGGCGCGCTCCGGACCGTCGACGTCCGCCTCGGGGCGGGGGAGGACGCCTACTTCGTCGCGGGCGAGGCGGTGCCCGAGGGCCTCGTGGCGCTGCGCGTCGTCGGGGAGGGCGAGCTCGTCCCGCGAAGTGCGGTCGGTGACCCAGCCGACCTCGCGGTACGTCCCGTGGCCATCTCGGTCACCGGAGGGCTGTCGGACCGGGTCACGGACGGCGCGCTCGTGGACGTCTGGTTCGTCCCGGACGCGTCGAGCACGAGAGGGGCAGGAGCAGTCGGGGCGGACGAGTCCCCGGCCCCGGAACCGCCGCGCGAGCTCGTGGGTCAGGTCGTCGTGGCGCAGGTCGCGGAGGCATCGGGCTCGCTCGTCACCGGTGGTGCGACGACGCTCCACGTGCTCGTCCCGACCGACTCGTTGCCCGAGGTCCTGGGGGCTCTCGCCGCAGAGGGCGAGATCGCCGTCGTGCCGGTCGCCGGGGGAGCGTCATGACGCACGAACCGACCGCGCCCCTGGCCTCCGTCCTGTGTGCCGTGCGCGGAGACAGCGAGACGGTCGTGGTGACAGCACTCACGAGGCCAGGATCAGGGGTCACGGTCGCGCGCCGCTGCGCCGACCTCACCGAGCTCCTGGCGGCGGCCGGCGCGGGAGCGGGGACGGCAGCGGTGATCTCGGCCGACCTGCCGGGCATCGACCGGGAGGCCGTGGCCCACCTGCACGAGCACGGGGTGCGCGTCGTGGCCCTCGCCGACGGACAGGGCTGGCTCGCCGACCGGTTGCGGGCGATCGGGATCGACGTGGTCCTCGACGAGGGCACGCCGACCTCGGTGCTCGTCGAGACGGTGCGGGACGAGGCGCGGGGCCGAGGGAGCGGCACAGGACCTGCCGACGGCCCGGGAGCGCCCCCGGCAGGTCGAGGCTCAGGTCTACCGGGAGGCGCACCCCCGGTGCCGGTCGAGTCGCGCCGGGGACGGGTGCTCGCCGTCTGGGGTCCCACGGGCGCACCCGGGCGGACCACGGTCGCGGTGCACCTCGCCGCGGAGCTGGCGGGACTGGGGCCCGAGCGCGGGACCGGCAGGGGTCGACGAGGACGCCGGAAGAAGGGCCGGTCGTCGGGCACGGGAAGCCCCCGGCCCCAGGACGTGCTCCTGGTCGACGCGGACACCTACGCCGGATCCGTGGCCCAGCATCTCGGGCTGCTCGACGAGTCGTCCGGGATCGCCGCGGCGGCACGCAGCGCGAGCCACGGCGCGCTCGACCTCGCCGGACTCGCCCACCTGGCCCCCGAGGTCGCACCGCACCTGCGCGTCCTCACCGGGATCGCCCGCGCCGCGCGCTGGCCCGAGCTCCCGGGGTCGTCGCTCGACGTCGTCTGGGAGCACGGCAGGGCTCTCGCGGACTGGACCGTGATCGACTGCGGGTTCGGGATCGAGCAGGACGAGCTCCTCACCTACGACACCCGAGCTCCCCAGCGCAACGGTGCGACGCTCAGCGCGCTCGCCGCAGCGGACGCCGTGCTCGTCGTGGGGGGATCAGATGCCATCGGGATCCAGCGGCTCGTGCGGGGACTCACCGAGCTCGCCGACTCGGGCGCAGGAGCAGGCGCGCACAGGATCGTCGTCGCGAACCGCGTCCGCGCCTCGGCGGCGGGGCCGCGCCCCGAGGCGGCCGTCCGCGACGCCCTCGGTCGGTACGGGGGAGTCGTGGACCTGCACGTGCTGCCCGACGACCGGGCCTCGCTCGACGCGGCGCTCCTCGCGGGGCGGACGCTCGCCGAGCTGGCGCCCGAGGCAGCGGTACGGCACGCGATCGTGGCCCTGGCGCAACGGGTGCGGACCGAGGTCGGAGCCGTGCCGGTGGCTCCCGCAGCGGGCGGATCACGCGAACGCGTCCCGGAACCGGCACACTGATCCCATGCGCATCTACGTTCCCGCCACCGTCGACGAGCTCGACGCCGTCACCGTGACCGGCGACGAGGCCGTGTGGTCGCTCGCTCCGCGAGCCGCTCACGCCGTCACGTCCGCCCTCTCCCGCGAGCTGCCCGACGAGGACGAGGAGGGCCTGGAGTTCGCCGCGGCCCTCGAGGCCGCCGACGACTCCCTCGCGCTCATCGCCGGCCGGGTCGGCGCCCCGCGTCAGCGTCTCGTCGTGACCGTCGACGTCCCCGACGAGATGGTCTCGCTGACCGAGCCCCGCGGCGGCGAGACCGCCGAGGACGTCGCACCCAGCGCGGTCGAGGTGACCGCGACCATCCCCGAGGTGCGGATCGTGTGCGTGCACGTCGACGAGCCCGAGGCCGCGACCGACATCGCCGACGTCTTCGCAGCCGCCGACGAGGACCGCGACGAGGACCTCGACGCGGCCCTCGACCGCGTGAGCGAGCGCGACCTGCTCTGGTACGACTGGTCGGAGCTCAAGAGCGTGCCGCGCGCGAAGTAGTCGTGCCCAGAACGAGGTTGTGGTCGCTATCCCACGGATAGCGACC
>NZ_JBHXBO010000049.1:0-22592 GCF_042726775.1 Oerskovia sp. NPDC060287 | reverse complement strand
GTCAGGGGGCGGCTCGGGGCCCTTCGCCGTCGGGACCGGTCAGGCAGGACCGGTCCTCGAGCACCGACCGACGGGGCGGCTCGGACCGTCCGGTCAGGCGTCGGCCGGCGGGATCGGGAAGTTGGCCGAGAACAGGTTGGTCGGGTCGACCTCGCGCTTGACCTGGCGCAGGCGCGTCAGCGTGGGCTCGGGGAACGCCTCGAGCAGCCGCTCGGGGCGCGAGTCGGTCTCGAACGACAGGTAGAGCCCGTCGGTGTGCGGGTGCACCAGGTCGTCCCACACGCCGTCGATCCCCGCCGGGCCTCCCCGCGACCCGAACGCCGCAACCGAGAAGTTCTGGGTGCGGTGGGCGTAGGCCGTCGCGTCGGCGGCGACGTCGTTGACCGCACCGCCGACCGCCCGGAGCTGGAGGAGCTGCGCCGCGCCGCTCCCGAGGAAGCGGGCGAGGTCGCGGGCCGTGGCCTGGTCGACGTGCTCGACGAGGCCCGAGCGCGAGCCCGGCTCCCCGCCCCCCGAGTGCTGGGCGTCGGCCCGGCGCACGATCCCCGAGTAGGGGGTCAGCACCGCCTGGTGGTCGAGCAGCGGCGCCGAGTCGGCGAGGCTCTCGAGCGCGCGGATCGCGGCGTCGGTGTCGTCGTCGGCCCACACGGTCATGAGCTGGGCCATGGGCCCGCGTCCGCCCCGGCCAGCGCTCATGTGCAGGAAGCTCGTGAGCTCGCGCGGCGCGGCCTCGACCGTCGCTGCCCAGCGCTCGAGCAGCCCCGCGGTGTCCGAGGCGTCGAGCACCATGATCGAGTAGACGAGGTCCGTCACGGGAGCGGCCTCGACGTCGACCCAGGTCACGACCCCCATGTTGCCGCCCGCTCCGCGCAGCGCCCAGAAGAGCTCGGGCTCCTCCCGGGCGTCCACGACACGCACCCGCCCGTCGGCCGTGACGACCTCCGCCGCGACGACGTTGTCGATCGTCAGGCCGTGCTTGCGGCCCATGAGACCGATCCCGCCCGTCGTGGCCAGCCCACCGACGCCCACACCTCCGGAGTCGCCCGAGCTGATCGCGAGCCCGTGGGGCGAGAGGACCTCGGCGACCTGCCCCCAGGTCCCACCGGCCCCCAGCCGCACGCGGCGCGAGCCGTCCTCGGGCACGACGACCTGGTCCAGGGCGCCGACGTCGAGCAGCACCCCTCCGTCGTTGGTCGAGCGCCCGCTGATGCCGTGGCCGGCCGACCGCACCGCGAGCGGCACGTCCTGCTCCCGGGCCCAGACCACCGCCTCGGCGACCTCGTCCGCGGTGCGCGGGCGGAGCACGATGCCGGGCGCCCCCGAGCGCATGTAGGTGTGCCGCACCGCGTCGTACGCACGGTCCCCCGGCTCGACCGCGTGCTCGCTCAGGGTCGCAGGGAGCGAGCCGTAGTCGATGCCCTCGCGGCGGGCCGCGAGGGCCGAGGCCCCGCGACGGTGAGCGGCGGGCGCCGTCCCGGCGGACCGCCGCTCGGCCGCGACGAGCTCGCGCAGCGCGGGGGCGACCTCCTCGCCGAAGACCTGGATCTCACGCGGGTCGTCGGTCGCGAGGACGAACCCCGAGACGCCGTCCTCGAGCGCGAGCGCACCGAGCTCCTCGACCCACTGCGCGGGCGGTCCCTGGAGGTAGCCGAGCCGGCTCGTGGAGAACTTGCCGTTGACGTTGAGCATGCGGCGCACCGCGCTCGGGTCACGACCCGCGGCGAGCGCGGCCTCGTCGATCACGACGTTGCCCTTGGCCAGGTCACCGGGCTGGAGGTAGGACAGCGAGGGCAGCCAGCCGTCACCCTTGCGGCCGATGAGCCGCTGCATGCGGGGCTTGACCGCCCCGATCCACAGCGGGACGTCGTGCGCCGGGGCGGGTCCGCGCTTGGCGCCGTCGACCTGGTGGTGGGTGCCGTGCACGCGCAGGGGCGTCCGGTCGCTCGTGTCCCAGATGCCTCGGATGATGTCGATGGCCTCCTCGAGCGCGGTGACGGCCTCGCCCGGCGCGAGGCGAGGCGTGCCCATGGCCTCGATCGCGTCCCAGAACGCGCCGGCGCCCAGCCCCATCGCGAACCGGCCGCCCGAGAGCAGGTCGAGGCTCGCCCCGGCACGGGCCAGCACGGCGGGCGGGCGCAGCGGGAGGTTGAGGACGTTCCCCGCGACCTGCACCCGCTCGGTCGACGCCGCGACCCACGTCAGGAGGGTCCAGGCGTCGAGGAACGCCGGCTGGTAGGGGTGGTCCTGGAAGGTCACGAGGTCCAGGCCCGCGGTCTCGGCGAGCTGCGCGAGGCGCACGGGCGCCTGCGGGTCGCGGTTCTGCGGGGTGTGGAAGGTGCCGAGGATCAGGTCGTGGCCGTAGTCCGTCATGCGTGCGCGCTCCGTGTGCCGCGGGGGGCGGCGGTCGTGTCGAGATCGTCTGAATTGCAGACGATATCATCAGCAACTCATCTTCCGCCTAGATCATTCCGTTGTATCCTGAGGTCGTGACCCTCGCGACGCCTGACACCTCCCGCTCCCCCAGCCCCCTCGGCTGGTCTCTCACCGCGCTCCTGCGCGAGTGGAGCGAGCGCGTCGACGTGCTCGCCGAGGACCTGCCCGACGGGACGCGCGGCTACCAGGTGCTCTCCGCCGTCGTGCACGACACCCCGCCCAGCCAGGCCGCGCTCGCGGCGCGGCTCGGGATCGACCGGACCGTCATGACCTACCTGATCGACAAGTACGTCGGCTGCGACCTCGTCGAGCGCCAGGCGGACCCCACCGACCGCCGGGCCCGGCGCATCGTCGCGACCGCCAAGGGGCGCGCCGTCCTCGCCGACCTCGACGCACGCGTCGCCGCGGCCGAGGAGGACCTGCTCGCGGGGCTCGACCCCGCGGACCGCGCAACCCTGCGGCGCCTCCTGGAGCGCGCCGCCGACCGCGCGGCGCACGACGAGGACCGGTGCGCCGTCGTCGCGCAGGGCATGGGCGCTGTGAGCGCACCGCGCGAGCGCACCCCGCGGTAGCCGGCTCACGACGCGGCGGGCGCCGGCCCCTCGCCGATCGTGCGTCGCGACAGCAGCGCAGCGACCAGGAAGCACACCGCCCCCAGCAGCGTGCCGAGGTTGGCCCAGAACGCGCTCACGAGCGAGTCCGTCTGCGGCACCACGTACGCCCCCACGGCCGACGCGCCGAACGCGACCGAGCCCACCAGGTTGAGCCACGTGCCGTGCCACGTGCGCGCGTCCGCGTCCCACAGGTGACCGCGGTCCCGGGTCGCGACGACCGCGAACGCGCTCGACACGAGGAACGCGACCGACCCGTAGGCGTCGGGCCGCCAGCCCGCGCCCAGGCGCGTGGGGTCGGCGATCGCCGCACCCAGCGCGGCCGCGGTGCTGATGTTGAAGAAGAGGGTCCCGGCGAGCTGGACGGCCGCGGCCCACCAGTCCCAGCGGTCGGCCGGGAGGGTCCCCCTGCGGGGCACACGGCGTCCGCTCAGGCTCAGCTGGATCGCCGCGGCGAGCGTGAAGAAGACCGAGCCGACGCAGAACGTCACGCCCACCCAGACGGGTCCCGCGGCCTGGGCGTAGAACGGCACCGCGCCGACCAGGAAGCACGCCGACCCGACGACGAACCCCCACGCCTCGCGGCGCAGGCGGCGGACGCGCACGTCACGAGCCATGCGCCCAGCGTGGCACGCTGCCGCCCGGCCGTCTCGGCGGGACCGGTCGACGGACCCGTCGGGTGGACGGTCGGCGGGCCCGCCCTGCGGGAGCCGACGCGGCGGGCAGCCGACGCGGCCGCAGATCAGCGCGTGGGCGTCTCCACGACCTGGCCCGCCCAGGCGAAGCCGCCGCCGAACCCGATGAGCAGCGCGGGCACGCCCGCGGGGATCTTGCCCGAGTGCCACCACTTCGACAGGCCCAGCGGGATGCTCGCGGCCGAGGTGTTGCCCGACTCCGTGATGTCGGTGACGACGACCTTGTCCTCGAGGCCCAGCGCCTTGGCGAGGGGCTCGATGATGCGCAGGTTGGCCTGGTGCGCGACGAGCACCTCGATGTCGTCGAGCGTCAGGCCCGACTTCTCGACCGCGGCGCGCGCCCGGTCCGCCGCACGCGTGATGGCCCAGCGGAAGACCGCGCGCCCGTCCTGGACGAACTTCTCGTTCGGGGTCTCGATGAGCACGGCCGGGGTCAGCTCGGGCTCCGAGCCCCACGCGACCGGCCCGATCCCCGGGGTGTCCGTGCCCTGCACCACGAACGCCCCCGCGCCGTCGGCCGTGAGGATGCACGTCACGCGGTCGGTCCAGTCGGTGAAGTCGGTCAGCTTCTCGGCGCCGATCACGAGCGCCGTGGTCGCGGCTCCGGTGCGGATCGCCTGGTCCGCGAGACCCAGGGCGTGCGCGAAGCCGGAGCACGCGACGTTGACGTCCAGGATCACGGGCCCGACGACGCCGCGCAGGTCGGGCGCGTCCTCCTCCTCGGGCGTGGACTGGCCGGGCATGACGCCCGTGCGCAGGTTGTACGCCACGCGACCGGCGGTGTTGGGCGAGCGGTCGCGCGCCGTGGCCGTCGCGACGATGATCATGTCGACCTCGCTCGCCGCGACGCCGGCGTCCTCGAGCGCATGGCGCGCCGCCGCGGTCGCCATGTCGGCCACGGTCTCGTCCTCGGCCGCGACGTGACGCGTCACGATCCCGGTGCGGGAACGGATCCACTCGTCGTTGGTCTCGACCAGCTGAGCGATGTCGTCGTTGGTGAGCGTCCGCTCGGGCTGGTGGTGGCCGATCCCGACGATGCGCGAGCCGGCGGCTCCGGTGAGGGTGAGCATGGGTCGATCATTCCCCCGGGTGGGCGGATCGTCCAAGTCGCCGGTCCGAGCACCGGACCTCCTCCGGACCCGGACGACCTCGCCGACCGGGCGCGCGCGGACGCGGCCCCGGCCCTGGAGCGCTCGGCGCTCGCGGTCTCGCTGAGCACGACCGTCGATCAGAGACGACCATGGAAGGACGGGGGCACGACGCGGGGCATGGCGAACCGCGTCCGCCTCACCTTGCATCGACGACGACAGGGGCATCGCTATGTGCACGGGCATCAGGTTCTCGGACGGCCAGGACAACCTCTACCTCGCACGGAACCTCGACTGGACGAGCGGGTACGGGGAACAGGTGGTGATCACGCCCACGGGGTACGCACCGAGGTCGCCGTTCGGCGCGGTGCCCAGCATCCAGCACGCGACCATCGGCATGGGCATCGTGGAGGAGGACACCCCGCTCTACTTCGACGCCGGCAACGACGCGGGCCTGGCCGTCGCAGGGCTCAACTTCCCGGGGTACGCGGCCTATGCCACTGCCCCCGTCGAGGGCGACGTCAACGTCGCCGCGTACGAGTTCCCGCTGTGGGTGTGCTCGCAGTTCGCGAGCGTCGACGAGGTCGAGGCGGCGCTCCAGCACGTCACGATCGTCGACAAGCCGATCAACGACAAGTACCCCAGCTCGCTGCTCCACTGGATCATCGCCGACGCGGAGCGCGCGATCGTCGTGGAGCACACGAGCGAGGGCATGCAGGTCTTCGACGACGACGTCGACGTCCTGACGAACCAGCCCGGGTTCGCGTGGCACCACGAGAACCTGCGCAACTACCTCAACACCACGCCCGAGTTCCCGCCGGAGACCGAGCTGGGCAGGGCCCACCTCACCCCGTTCGGCTCGGGCTCGCACATGAGGGGGATCCCCGGGGACTACTACTCGCCCTCCCGGTTCGTCCGCGCCGCCTACGTCAACGCCCACTACCCGACCAAGAGCAGCGAGGAGGAGAACGTCAGCCGGGCGTTCCACACGCTGCAGCAGGTCGCGATGGTCGACGGGTGCGCAGCGATGGGGTCGGGCGAGTTCGAGATCACGATCTACACCGGGCTCTTCTCCTCCCGGACCACGACCTACTACTGGAACACCTACGAGGACCCGGCGGTCCGCAGCGTCGCCCTCGCCGACCACCCGACGGACGGCGACAAGCTCGTCCTCGCGTAGACGACCGCCGGCCGCGCCGGCGCGGGACCGGGCTCCGGAGGGTGTGCGGGGCCCGGTCGGTGCGGGCCGGACGGGCACCGAGCGACCGAGGTCCTGCTCACCCCCTGGTCATCGGGCCTCGACCTCGGCCAGCAGCCCGTCGACCAGCCCCAGGAAGGTCGCGAGGTCGTCGCGCCGCACGCAGTGCCCCGCCCCGGCGACCCGCACGACCCGGCCCCTGCCCGCGAGGACCTGCTCGGCTCGGTGCGCGCCGTCGTCGGACACGAGCGAGTAGCTCGACGCCTCGCCCGCCGCGACCACGACCGGCACGCGCGCCTCGAACGCGACGGGCCAGTCGCGCGCGGTCCACTCGTGCGGGACCTCCAGCAGGCGCGGCGAGACCGCTCGCTGGGCGCGGGCCCACGGCTCCGACTCCTCGGGCGACCACTGCGGGAAGCGCGCGCGGAAGTCGGCCGCGAGCTCCGCCGTCGGGCGCCCGCGGGCCGCCTCGATGCCCGGCGCGAGGAACAGCGGCCGCCCGCCCTCGTCGTGCTCGGTGTCGCTGACGCCCCACGCCGGGTCCTCCAGGACCAGGCCCAGGACCAGGTCGGGGTGGCGCAGCGCGAGCTCCTGCGCCGTGAGGCCGCCCATCGAGTGCCCGACGACGACCGCCGGGCGTCCGAGCACGTCCCGGACCGCGCGGGCCGCGTCGTCCGCGAGCGCCGCGAGCGTGAAGGGTTCGTCGGGCAGCTCGGAACCTCCGTGGCCACGGGCGTCGAGCGTCAGGACGTCGCGCGAGCGGACGAGGTGGCGGACCGTGCCGGGCCAGCACTCGCCCGAGTCGGTCACGCCGTGCAGGAGCAGGACGGGAGGGCGCTGCGGACCGTCAGGGGCCGCGGTCCGGTACAGCCTCCAGGCGTTGGGGCCGGTCCGGCCGGTGAGCGGGTCGGGCGTGGCCGACGGTCCGACGGACGGGGCGGCTGTGTCGAGGTGGCTGCTGTGCACGGGTAGATCTTCACCCCGAGCGGCTGCTCGGGGAAAGCACGCCCGTTCACCGCGCGTCGAGCGCCGCCCGCTCGTCGTCGCGCGGTGCGAGGACCACGGGGTCTCCCTCGCCGTCGAAGACCCGCACGGGTCGCGTCTCGTCCCAGCGTTGCCAGCCCGGGTCGCCCGAGGTCGCGAACGCCACCCAGGCGCCGTGCATCGCGGTCGCGAGCGACTGGGGTGCCTCGGGGCCCGCGAGTGCGGTCGAGTCGGGCGTCGCGAGCCCGTCGAACACGAACCCGAGCTCGACGGCGTGCGCGGCGCCGAGGTCTTGCACCGGGCTGCGCCAAGCGAACTCGTAGACGAACGTCTCGGCGTCCGCGGACCGGCGCGAGTCGGCGACCTGCTGGAGCGGGACACGCAGCAGGACGTCGGTCGCGAGCGCGCCCAGGAGCTCCCCCGCGGACGCCCCGGGGCGGTTGCGCCGGAACAGGCGGACGGCCCGCGCGGAGATCCCGACCTTGCGCCGTGCCACGGCCAGGTGCCACCACCTGAACCTGCTCAGCAGCCCCGTGGGGACGAACCAGAGGCGGTACTCCTCGGTCGTGGCCCCGATCAGCAGCGGGATCGTGCTCCCGGCTCCCGCAGTGAGCGCCTCGTGAGGCTCGCGGGGCACCAGGTCGTCGTCGAGCACGAGCGCGAACCCCGGCCCGCCCGTGAGCGGCGTGGATCCCGCGGTCACGCGGTCCTGCGAGCCGACCAGTGCCTCGGGCAGGACGGTCGCGAAGCCCGCGCGTGTCGTCGGGACACCCAGGTCCTTGCCCATGGCGCGCGTGATGCGCCCCGCCCGGGCGGCCGGCTGGGCGGACAGGGGGCCGCTCTGGACGATCGCCCGGGCGACCAGGTCCGGCGCCGAGGGGTGCGCGAGGATCGCCGAGACCGTGTTCCCACCGGCGGACTGGCCCGCGAGCGTCACCCGGCGCGGGTCGCCACCGAACGCCGCGACCTCGTCCTGGACCCAGCGCAGCGCGGCGAGCTGGTCGGCCAGGCCGAGGTTGCGCGGAGCGCCGTCGAGCACCGAGAAGCCCTCGGCCCCGAGCCGGTAGTTGACGCCCACGAACACCACGCCGTCTTGCGCGAACCGTGTGCCGTCGTAGCCCGCGAGCGCGTTGGACCCGTGCGCTAGCGACCCGCCGTGCACCCACACGATCACGGGGAGAAGGTCCGTGCCCCGGTCGGCCGGCGTGAAGACGTTGACGTGCAGGACGTCGTCGCCCGGGACCGTCACGGTCGGCAGCAGGGCAGCGAGCGCCCCGGGGTAGGGCGACTGCGGCGCGGTGGCCCCGTAACGCGTCGCGTCCCGCACCCCGGCCCAGGGCTCGACGGGACGAGGGGGCGCGAAGCGGCGCGCACCGAACGGCGGGGCCGCGTACGGGACGCCGAGGAACCGCTCGACGCCGTGGGCGACGGTCCCCTCGACCGCGCCCTGGCTCGTCACGACCTGCACCCGACCGACGGTCTCGCTCTGCGCGCTCATCGGTCCATCGTCTCCCCGGGAACCTCCGAGCCGGAGCGGCGCGCCGGTGGGCGCGCCGCGAGACGGAGCCGGTCGCAGGTCGTCCCGGGGACCGGGCCCGGCAGGCTCGCTGGGCCGGCGGGGCTGGCGGGAGGGCGCGACAGTTGCCAGACTGCTGCGATGCCCGACGACGAGGTCACGACGAGCCCGCACGAGACGCGGCGTCGACAGGCCCGGCCCCACCCGGTCCGGCGCGCCGTCGTGGTGGCCGTCGCCGCACTCGCGCTGCTCGCGTGGAGCGCGACGCTCGAGGTCGCGTGCGGGCTGCCCACCGGCCTGCCGGACGGTGTCGTCGTGGCGTCGCCCTGCCCGGCGCAGAGCACCCGGACCGCGGCCGCCGTGGTCGCTGCGGTCGTCGTCCTCGCAGGGCTGGTCGGGCTGCTGGTCCTCCGGCGCAGGGCGTGGGTCCGTCCGGCACGGGCGGAACGAGCCCTGTTCGTGACCTTCGTGGTCCTGGCGGTCGTGGCCGTCGTCAGGGCGATGGGCGCAACGGGGTTCGTCGCGGCGATCTAGGTCGAGGCCGGCGTCCTCGCGAGTGCACCGGCCACGCGTGTGCCGGATGATCGGTGCCATGCGCAGCACACTCATGCACCACACCGAACAGCCCGGCGAGCCGGGGAGCTTCCAGCTGCAGAACGACCGCATGCTCAAGGTCGACCTCGCGGGCACGGGCGGCTTCTTCTACGCCCGGCAGGGCTCGATGGTCGCGTACCAGGGCGACGTCGACTTCGCGTACGAGGGCTCGGGCGGCGTTGCCAAGATGTTCAAGAAGGCCTTCACGGGTGAGGGCATGTCCCTCATGAAGGTCTCGGGCAGCGGCGACGTGTTCCTCGCTCAGGACGCGGACCAGGTGTTCGTCCTGCACCTGGAGGACGAGTCCGTCACGGTCAACGGCTCGAACGTCCTCGCCTTCGAGAGCACCCTCACGTGGGACATCAACCGCGTCGAGGGAGCGTCCATGATGAGCGGCGGGCTCTTCAACACGACGTTCACGGGGACGGGCTCTCTCGCCGTGACGGCGTACGGGACGCCCGTGGTCCTCGACGTCGACGAGCCCACATACGTCGACATGCAGGCCGCCGTCCTGTGGTCGAGCTCGCTCACGTCCACGATCCGCAAGACCGCGAAGCTCTCGGCCGCGATCGGCCGCGGGTCGGGCGAGGCGTACCAGCTCGGTCTCACGGGTCGCGGCATCGTCGTCGTCCAGGCCTCCGAGGGCCACCCGATCCCGACGGCGAAGTAGCGCGGCGGCGGGCCCGACGCACGGCTCCAGCACCCTGACCACCGGGCGGCCGGGCCCGCGGGCGCACGAGATCCCCGAGGAGGCAGCCATGATCGGTCTCGAGCTCGTCGTCGTCCTCGGCGTGGTCATCGTGGTGTGCGGGGTGCTCGCTCGCCGTACCCGGGTCGCGGACCCGATCCTGCTGCTCGTCGCGGGGATCGTGCTGGGGTTCGTGCCCGCCCTGCGGCAGGTGCACCTGCCTCCCGAGCTCATGCTCCTCGTGTTCCTCCCGGCGCTCCTCTACTGGGAGGCCATCACGACGTCGTTGCGGGAGATCCGGGCGACCCTGCGCGGGATCGTCCTGACGAGCACGCTGCTCGTGGTCGCGACGGCGGCCGCGGTCGCGACCGCGGCCCACGCCCTGGGCATGCCCTGGGGTCCCGCGTGGGTGCTGGGCGCGGCGGTCGCGCCGACCGACGCGACCGCCGTCGGCGTCCTCGCGCGGGCCCTGCCCCGGCGGACCGTGACGGTGCTGCGCGCCGAGAGCCTCGTCAACGACGGCACCGCGCTCGTGCTCTACGGCGTCGCGGTGGGGGTGACCGTGGGCGAGGAGACGCTGGGCGCGGGGCACGTGACGTGGTTGTTCGTGCTCGCGTACGGCGGCGGGATCGCGGTGGGGCTGCTCGTCGCACGCCTCGCGGTCCTCGTCAGGCCTCGCATCGACGACCCGATGCTGGGCAACGTCGTCATCCTGCTCCTCCCGTTCGTGGCCTTCCTGGTGGCCGAGCTCATCGAGGCCTCCGGGGTGCTGGCCGTGGTCGTGTGCGGGCTCGTCATGAGCCAGGTCGGGCCGCGGATCGGGCGCGCCGCGACGCGGCAGCAGACCGTCGCGTTCTGGTCGATCTCGACCTACCTGATCAACGCGTCGCTGTTCGTCCTGGTGGGGCTGGAGGCCCAGTCCGCGGTGCGCAACCTGGTCTCCGAGGACCTCGTGACCGCGATCGTCGGCGTCGCGGTCGTGTGCGCGGTGATCCTCGTGGTGCGGTTCGGGTTCCTCGTGCTCTCGGCCTACACGATCCGGCTCGTCGACCGGCGCCCCTCCCAGCGGGGACGGCGCGTCACGAACCGGGCGCGAGCGGTCAGCACGGTCGCGGGCTTCCGGGGCGCGGTCTCGCTGGCCGCAGCCCTCGCCGTGCCTGCGCACCTGAGCTCGGGCGCGCCCTTCCCGGACCGCGACCTCATCGTCTTCATCACGTGCGGCGTGGTCGCGACGACGCTCGTCGTCCAGGGCCTCCTGCTCGCGCCCACGGTCCGGTGGGCCCGCCTGCCCGACGACGACGGGGTCGCCCGCGAGCGTCGGCTCGCCGACGAGACGGCCGCCCAGGAGGCCCTCGACGCGCTCCCCGACGTCGCGGCGGCGCTCGGGACGGACCCCTCGGTCGTCGACCGGCTGCGCGGGGAGTACGAGGAGCACCTGACCCTGCTCCGGGCACGCGACGGCGGGGCCGACGACCCGGACCCCGCGGTGCTCCTCGACGACGAGTACACCGAGCTGCGCCTCGCGCTGCTGGCCCGCAAGCGCGCGACGGTCGTGCGCCTGCGCGACCAGCGCGAGATCGACGACACCGTGCTGCGCCAGGTGCAGGCCCGGCTCGACCTCGAGGAGATCCGGCTGAGCCGCGGCGACCCCGCCCCGGAGTGAGCGGTCGCCGACGTGGTCACGGCCGGTTCGATCTCGCGGGAGAATGGAGAGCTGGGTGCTGCGTCCCGCGCGGATGCGCCCCGCCCCCTTTGCCCTCGATCGCGCAGGAAACTGCAGGAAGCCACAGGACGTTCCAGTGCCCTCAGCGGACCAGCCCACCACGCCCAGCACCACCCCCCAGGCCTCCCCGGCGAAGGAGCAGGCGACCGTCCTCGCGGAGGCCTCGCGCCGCCGCTCGTTCGCGGTCATCAGCCACCCGGACGCCGGCAAGTCGACGCTCACCGAGGCGCTCGCGCTGCACGCCAACGCGATCCGCGAAGCGGGCCGCGCCGACGGCAAGGCGGGCCGTCGCACGGTGTCCGACTGGATGGACATGGAGCAGGACCGCGGCATCTCGATCACCTCGGCGGCCCTCCAGTTCACGTACCGCGACGCCATGATCAACCTGGTCGACACCCCGGGGCACGCGGACTTCTCGGAGGACACGTACCGCGTGCTGTCCGCGGTCGACGCGGCGGTCATGCTGGTCGACGCGGCCAAGGGCCTCGAGGTCCAGACCATGAAGCTCTTCGCGGTCTGCAAGCACCGCGGCATCCCGCTCATCACGGTCATCAACAAGTGGGACCGTCCGGGCAAGGACGCGCTCGAGCTCATGGACGAGATCCAGGAGCGCACGGGCCTGGTCCCCACTCCCCTCACCTGGCCCGTGGGCGTCGGGGGCGACTTCCGTGGTGTGCTGGACCGCCGCACGGGGCAGTACGTGCACTACACGCGCACGGCCGGCGGCACCACGATCGCCCCCGAGGAGGTCATGGACCCCGACGCGGCCCTGGACCGTGAGGGGGACGCCTGGACCACCGCCGTGGAGGAGGCCGAGCTGCTCGCCGACACCAACGGCGACCACGACCAGGAGAGCTTCCTGGCCGGGCAGACGACGCCCGTCCTGTTCGGGTCCGCGGTGCAGAACTTCGGCGTCCACGCGCTGCTCGACGTCCTGGTCGACGTCGCGCCCTCGCCCTCGCCGCGCGTCACGGTCACCGAGGACACGCGCCCGGTCGAGGCGCCCTTCAGCGCGTTCGTCTTCAAGATGCAGGCCGGCATGGACACCGCGCACCGCGACCGGCTCGCGTTCGCGCGCATCTGCTCAGGCGTGTTCGAGCGCGGCATGGTCGTCAGCTCGGCCCGCACGGGCAAGCCGTTCGCGACCAAGTACGCGCAGCAGGTCTTCGGCCGCGAGCGCACGATCGTCGACACCGCCTACCCAGGCGACGTCGTGGGTCTCGTCAACGCGGCGGGCCTGCGCGTGGGCGACACGCTCTACCTGGACAAGAAAGTCGAGTTCCCGCCCCTGCCGACGTTCGCCCCCGAGCACTTCGCGGTCATGCGCGCCAAGGACGTCTCGCGCTACAAGCAGTTCCAGCGCGGCGTCATGCAGCTCGGCGCCGAGGGCGTGGTCCAGGTCCTGCGCTCCGACCTGCGCGGTGACCAGGCCCCGGTCCTGGCCGTGGTGGGCCCCATGCAGTTCGAGGTCGCCGAGCACCGCATGGCGACCGAGTTCAACGCGCCCGTGTCGCTCGACCGCCTGGGCTACTCCATGGCGCTGCGGACCACGAAGGACTGGGTCGTGCAGCTCAACGCGCAGCCCGGCGTCGAGGTCCTCCAGCGCGAGGACGGCGAGTACCTGGCGCTCTTCCCCGACCGCTGGCGCGTGACGTCGGTGCGCAACCGCCTCGAGGGCGTGGTCCTGCTCGAGGACGAGATCTTCGGCTGACCCTCCTGCCCTTGATGCCCGACGGCGGAGCGCACCCACGTACCTGGGCGCGCTCCGCCGTCGGGCATCAGCGGGCAGGTGCGGGCCGGCGGCCCGCCCACCTCACCGCTCGACCGCGGCACCCCGCGCGACCAGGCCGGCCTGGTCGGAGAGCTTGAGCTCCTTCATGAAGAACGCGATGACGAAGCCCAGCGCGCCGAGCGGGACCAGGTACCAGAACGCGGGCGCGAGCGCGTCGGTGTAGGCGTTGACGACCAGGTCGTGCAGCGCCGCCGGCAGCTCCTTGACGGCGTCCGGCGTGAGGCTGTCCGGCCCGAAGTCCTTGGGCATCTCGCTCGCCGGCAGGCCCTTGGTCGCGTCGGCCAGGTTGGACGTCAGCTTCGAGGTGAACACGGTCGAGAACACGCTCGTGCCGACCGCGGCACCGATCTCGCGCAGGAAGTTGTTCGTGGACGTCGCCACACCCACCATCTCGGGGGCGACCGAGTTCTGCACCGCGATCACGATGGTCTGCAGCACGAGTCCCAGCCCGAACCCGAGCACGAAGATCATCGCGCCGAACGTCAGCATCGAGATGTCGGACGTCAGCTGCGTGAGCAGGACCAGCCCGATCGTCGCGATCCCCATCCCGAGGATCGGGTAGATCTTGTACCTCCCGCTGCGCGCGATGAGCAGACCCGACCCGATCGCCGTGATCATCAGGCCGACCGTCATGGGCAGCATGAGCAGCCCGGACTCGGTCGCGCCGTAGCCGTGGGCCATCTGCAGGAAGGTCGGCAGGAACGACAGCGCCGCGAACATCGTCATGCCCAGGATCAGGGCGATCGAGACCGAGACCGAGAAGGTCCTGCTCCTGAACAGGTGGAGCGGGATGAGCGGGTCGGCCACCTTGGTCTCGACGACCAGGAACGCGATCAGCGCGAGCACCGTCACGACCAGCACCGTGAGCAGGGCCGGGCTGCTCCAGTCGTACTTCTTGTCGCTCGAGATCGAGCTCCAGCTCGTGAGGAGCACGATGCCCGCGGTCGTGACCGCCATCAGCAGCGCGCCGCCGACGTCGAACCGCTTGCTCGGCGTGCGCGACGGGAGCCGGAGCTTGAACCACGCGATCCCGAACGCGATGAGGCCGATCGGCACGTTGAGCCAGAAGCACCAGCGCCACCCCGGCCCGTCGGTGAACCAGCCGCCCAGCAGCGGGCCCGCGACCGTGGCGATCCCGAAGACCGCCCCCATGGGACCCATGTACCGGCCACGGTCCCTGGCCGAGACGATGTCGGCGATGATCGCCTGGCTCAGGATGACCAGGCCACCGGCCCCCAGCCCCTGGATCGAGCGCCACACCACGAGGTCCACGAACGAGGACGAAAGCGCCGACCCCGTCGAGCCGACCACGAAGATCGCGATCGCGACGAGGAACGGAAGCCGACGTCCCCGCAGGTCGCCGATCTTGCCGTAGATCGGCATCACGATCGCGATCGCGAGGAGGTAGGCCGTGATGATCCAGCCCTCGTCCTGGGCCGCCCCGAGGTCTCCCACGATGGTGGGCAGGGCCGTCCCGACGACGGACTGGTCCAGCGCGGACAGGAACATCGCGGCCAGCAGGGCGCTGAAGATCACGTAGACGGTGCCCTTGGAGAGCACCAGCTCGGGTTCGCCCGGCGCCTGTGTCGTGGAACGCGCGGTATCACTCATCGCAGAGTCCTTCCTGGCGTCCGGCAGCCGGTAGGGACGGCGGCCGTCGGAGGTCGACGGAGGTCGTGACCTGAACGCGTGAGAACCGCCCGGTTCCAGGGGGAACGTCGGCGGGCAGCCGCTCGGACGGGGCTCGTCCGGGCGGTACGTCGCGTCCCTCCAGGGTGGGACGGGGCCTCCTGGGGCGCAACACGTGGCCGATCGCGCGCGTCCTGGCGCGACGCGGCGGGACCGAGCGGCCTCGCGTCCTGCCGCGGGGTGGACCTGGCGGAGCAGAGCCTGGCGGAACGCGGGGCCAGGTCGAGACGGACCCGGCGGGAGCGTGCCCTCGCGGGTGAAGGGGCGGGCCGCGAACGGTGCCCGGTGGAAGGTCAGCGCGCGAGGTCCGAGGGGTCCGTGTTCGCCCCGCACAGCACGACCACGACGGTCTCGCCCGGCTCGGGCACGTAGGCGCGCGACTCGAGCGCGGCGAGGGCCGCGGCGGCCCCGTGCTCGACGACGAGCCGCCGCTCGTCCCACAGGTGCCGGCGAGCGGCGACGATCGCCTCGTCGGTGACCAGGACCGACCGCACGCCGTCGCGCTGCGCGAGAGCCAGCGCCGTCTCGGAGGTACGGCGGGCGCCGAGCGAGTCCGCCGCGACCGACGCGACGGGGACGTCCACGACGGTGCCGGCCTCGAGCGCCGCGTGCAGGGCCTGCGCCCCGTGGGGCTCGACGGCCACGACCCTGATCCCGCGCGGGTGCGCCGCGGCGGCCACGCCGCTGAACAGCCCCCCGCCCCCGACCGCGACGACCACGGTGTCGACGTCGGTCCGGGCAGCGACGATCTCCTCCAGAAGGGTGCCCGCGCCCGCCGCGATCAGCGGGTTGTCGTAGGCGTGCGAGGCGAGCGCGCCCGTCTCCGCCGCGAAGGCCTGCGCGGCGTCGAGCGCCTCGGCGTACTCGGCCCCCACCTGGTGGACCTCGGCACCGAGCGTGCGCAGGCGTGCGACCTTGACCGGCGGCGCGGTCCGGGGCACGAACACGGTCGCACGGACCCCGTGGGCCCGCGCGGCCCACGCGTTCGCCATGCCCGCGTTCCCGCCCGACGCGATCACGATCCCGGCCTCGGGCAACGTGCCCGCGTCGAGGTGGGCACCCACGAAGTTCAGGGCACCGCGCGCCTTGAACGAGCCCGTGTGCTGCATGAGCTCGAGCGCGAACACCCCCGTCGCCGCGCCGAGCGCACCCGGGTCCATGGGCGCGAGCGCGACGGGCCGGACCTGGCCCGCGATGCGCTGGGCCGCGGCGAGGACGTCCAGGTGGTCGATGGTCATGGGGTCCTCCGGGGGCGGATCGAACGGTGCGGGGACGAGAGGTCTCCACCGGGCGGGGGCGAGCGAGGGCGCCGGTGGACCCAGGGGAACCCTACGTCGTGAGCTCCCCGGCCAGGGCCTCGTCGAGGTGGAGGGTCGTCCCCGAGGTAGAGGGGGACCGTCGAGGTAGAAGGCCACAGACCTCTACCTCGACGGTTCCCCTCTACCTCGCGGGCCGCGGGGCGCAGCTCACAGCCCCGCCTCGCGGTAGAAGCCCTCGATGTGCTCACGCACAGCGTCTGCCGCCCCGGCACCGTCGCCGCGTGCGACCGCGTCGAGGACCGCACGGTGCTCGGCGCGCAGCCGCACCGCGGTACGGGGCCAGTCCTCCAACCGCTCGGTACCGGCCTCGACGTAGGACTCGATCGCACCCCGCAGGCCCGTCATGACGGCCTCGACCAGGACGTTGCCCGCGAGCCGGACGAGGGCCACGTGGAAGGCCGCGTCGAGCTCGCGGAAGCGGGCCGGGTCGAGCGAGGGGTCGTCCATGGTGTCGAGCAGCGTGGCGGCCTCGGAGAGTCCCGCGCCGCCGACGGTCGCGGCGGCCTGCCCGACCGCCCAGGTCTCCAGGAGCACCCGGGTCTCCACGACGTCGCGGACCACGAGCGTCCCGGACGCGACGTGCAGTCGCACGGCCGCGCCCAGGCCCGCGGCGGGCCGGTCGATCACGGTGGCGCCGGCGTCGGGCCCTGAACCGACCGCGGTGCGGACGATGCCCATGGCCTCCAGGACGCGCAGCGCCTCGCGGACCGAGGGTCGCGAGACGCCGAGCTCCTCGGCGAGCGCGCGCTCGGCCGGGAGGCGTTCGCCGAGGCCCCAGCGACCCGCCGCCAGGTCTGCCTCGATGCGGGCGAGGACGATCTCGTGGGTGCGCACGTGGTCAGCGTAGTGCCGGGCGGGACGGACGGGACGAGCGTGACCGCGGGGCGGCACGCGTTCTGACACACCGTGGTCATGTGGTCCGACCACAGCCTCGCGATGGTCTACAGTGGCTCGGACATCGTGTGGTCAGACCACAGCCTGCTCGCCGTCGAGCAGGGGCCGGGAGGGCCACGCGGTACCTCGACGGGCACTCGCCGCCCGCCGGGACCAGACTGAGTCCCACCGCCCCCTGCCCGGCTGGAGTCCCCAGTGCGTATCGCCCTCGCCGCCACCTGCATCGCCGACGCGATGTTCCCCCAGGCCCCCCGGGCCACCGTCCAGCTCCTCGAACGCCTCGGTCACGAGGTGTACTTCCCCGAGCAGCAGACGTGCTGCGGGCAGATGCACGTCAACACCGGCTACTTCGACGAGGCCGTGCCCGTCATCAGGAACCACGTCGAGACGTTCGCCCCCGCGCTCGACGGCGAGTGGGACGCGATCGTCGTCCCGTCGGGCTCGTGCACCGGGTCGATCCGCCACCAGCAGGCCATGGTGTGCCGCCGCGCGGGACAGGAGAAGCTGGGCGCGACCGCCGAGGCCCTGGCGGCCAAGACCTACGAGCTGTCCGAGCTGCTGGTCGACGTGCTCGGGGTGACCGACGTCGGCGCGCACTTCCCGCACCGCGTCACCTACCACCCCACGTGCCACTCGCTACGCATGATCCGCGTGGGCGACAAGCCGCTCCAGCTCCTGCGGGCCGTCGACGGGATCGACCTCGTCGAGCTCCCCGGGGCCGAGAGCTGCTGCGGGTTCGGCGGGACGTTCGCGCTCAAGAACTCCGAGACGTCGACCGCGATGCTCAGCGACAAGATGTCGAACGTGAAGTCGACGGGCGCCGAGGTCGTCACGGCGGGCGACTACTCGTGCCTCATGCACATCGGCGGCGGGCTCTCGAAGCTGCGCTCCGGGGTGCGCACCATGCACCTCGCGGAGATCCTCGCCTCGACGCAGTCGGCCCCGACGCCCGTGGACGTCGAGGCCGCCCCCGGTCGCGACAGCGAGGCGGAGGCCGCGCGATGAGCACCTTCCTCGGTTTCCCCACCCGCCGCGGCGCCAAGACCCTGCCCGACGACGGCGCGCACCCGGGAGCGCCCGGCACCAGCGCGGGTCCCGGCTGGGCCGACGACGTGCCCCACCCCGACGCCCCGCTGCGCTGGGGCGCGACGTTCCCCGAGGCCGCCAAGCAGGCGCTGGGCAACACGCAGCTGCGGCGCAACCTGGCCCACGCGACCTCGACCATCCGTGCCAAGCGGGCAGCGGTCGTCGGCGAGGTACCCGACTGGGAGGAGCTGCGCGACGCGGGCTCGACCATCAAGGCCCACGTCATGAGCGACCTCCCGCGCCTCCTCGAGGAGCTCGAGTGCAACGTGACCGCACGCGGTGGCGTGGTGCACTGGGCCCGGGACGCGGCCGAGGCCAACCAGATCGTGACCGACCTGGTCAAGGCCACGGGCGAGACCGAGGTCGTCAAGGTCAAGTCCATGGTCACGCAGGAGATCGGCCTCAACGAGGCGCTCGCCGAGGAGGGCATCGCGGCGTTCGAGACCGACCTCGCCGAGCTCATCGTGCAGCTCGCGGACGACATGCCCTCGCACATCCTGGTGCCCGCGATCCACCGCAACCGCTCGGAGATCCGCGAGATCTTCCTCGAGCGCATGGGCGACGCACCGCCCGACCTGACCGACGCGCCGCGCGAGCTCGCCATGGCGGCGCGCGCGCACCTGCGTCGCAAGTTCCTCTCCGCGAAGGTCGCGATCAGCGGCGCGAACTTCGCGGTCGCGGACACCGGTACGCTCGCGGTCGTCGAGTCCGAGGGCAACGGACGCATGTGCCTCACGCTCCCCGAGACCCTCATCACCGTGATGGGCATCGAGAAGCTCATCCCCACGTACCAGGACCTCGAGGTCTTCATGGCGCTCCTGCCCCGGTCCTCGACGGGCGAGCGCATGAACCCGTACACGTCCCTGTGGACGGGCGTCACGCCGGGCGACGGGCCGCAGGAGTTCCACCTGGTCCTGCTCGACAACGGGCGCAGCAAGGCCCTGGCCGACGACGTGGGCCGCGCGGCACTGCACTGCATCCGGTGCTCGGCGTGCCTCAACGTGTGCCCGGTCTACGAGCGCGTGGGCGGGCACGCGTACGGGTCCGTCTACCCGGGACCCATCGGCGCGGTCCTCACGCCCCAGCTCACGGGGTCGACGGGGAGGTCCGACCCCAACAACTCGCTGCCGTACGCCTCGACGCTGTGCGGCGCGTGCTACGACGTGTGCCCCGTGAAGATCGACATCCCCTCGCTGCTCGTCCACCTGCGGGCGCGCGAGGTCGACCAGGACCGGGGGCGCCCCACGGCCTGGGGAGCCGCCATGAAGGCCGCGTCGTTCGTCATGGCCAGGCCCGGCCGGTTCGAGCTCGCCGAGAAGGCCGGCGGCGTGACCCGTGTGCTGGGGGGCAGCAAGGGGCGCATCACGTCGTTGCCGTTCCCGGGCTCGAAGTGGACCGACGCCCGCGACCTGCCCGTGCTGCCGAAGCAGAGCTTCCGCGAGTGGTGGGCTGATGAGCACGCCGCCACCGAGACCGACCCCCGCGGCGAGCGACGATCGAGCGAGGCGCCCGACGGCGGCGGGTCGCCCTCAGCGGACCGCACCGACACCGAGACCACCGGAGACGCCCGATGAGCGCGCGCGACGACATCCTGGCCCGCGTGCGCGCGGCAGTCATCAACGACGGCGCGCACCTCGGTGACGCGGTAGCCGAGCAGGCCCCCGTCTCGCGCGGATACCGGATCACGGGCGAGCACTCCCCCGGGTCCGCCGAGGCGATCGAGATCCTCGTCGACCGGCTCGTCGACTACCGGGCGGTCGTGCACCGGGCCGCGACCACCGCGGAGCTGGCCCGCGCCGTGGGCGAGCTGCTCGCGGACGCTCGCTCCGTCGTCGTGCCCCCTGCGCTGCCCGCGACCTGGACGAGCGGGCTCGCGGCCGGGACCGCCGTCGTGCACGACTCGCGCGACGACCGCCGGACCGCGGCCGAGCTCGACCAGGTCGACGCCGTCCTGACCGCGTCGCGGCTGGCCGTCGCGGACACCGGGACGATCGTCCTGGACGGCGAGGACGACCAGGGGCGCCGCGCGATCTCCCTGGTCCCCGACCTGCACGTGTGCGTCGTGCGGACCGAGCACGTCGTGCACACGCTGCCCGAGGCCGTGACGATCCTCGCCGCGCACCCCACCCGGCCGCAGACGTGGATCTCGGGGCCGAGCGCGACGAGCGACATCGAGCTGTCGCGCGTCGAGGGCGTGCACGGGCCGCGCACGCTGCACGTGATCCTGCTCGGCTGAACACTCCCGGGCCGTGCCCCGGTCGCCGAGGCTCCTCGGTGACGGCGCCCGCCCCTCGGGGCCGAGCATGCGGTTGGCGCTCGTTCTGCGCCGCAGACCGGCCACCACCGCATGCTCGGCGGACGACAACCGCATGCTCGGCACCGGCGGAGGTGCGCTCAGCCCACCTGGCGCCGCACCGCACGGCGTACGCGCCCGGGGTCGAGCGGGCGGGTGGGCGGGCGACCGTCGGGCCCGGTCGAGAGGGCCGCGTGCAGCACGAGACCTTCGATGAGCGCGTCGACGTCGGGCGCGACCTCCGGGTCGACGTGCCGGCGCAGGGCGGCGCTGCTCGCAGCCATCCAGCGCTGCGTGACCGTGCGGAAGGCCGGCTTGCGGGCCGCGAGGACGTAGAGCTCGAGCGCGACAAGCAGGTCGCGCTGGTAGTCCCCCGACTCGGCGCACACGAGCGCGACGATCGCCTCGACCGGGTCGCCGCCGTCCGGCACCTCGGCCATGGCCGCCTCGAAGCGCGCCGCGGCCTGGACCGCGTGCCGTTCGAACGCGAGCCGCAGCACCTCGTCGAGGTTCTCGAAGTGGTACGTCATGGACCCGAGCGGCACGTCGGCCGCCGCGGCGACCACGCGGTGCGTGGTGCCCGCGACCCCGTGCTCGGCGATGACGTCGAGGGCCGCGTCGACGATCCGGTCCTTGCGGTCGGGGTCGACGCGGCGCGGCGAGGTCACGCGGGCTCGCCTCCGGCAGCTGCGCCGTCCGTGCCCTCGGGACCCTGAGCGTCCTCGGCACCGATGTGGCGCAGGACCCGCGCGGGGTTGCCCACGGCCACGACGTTCGCAGGCAGGTCGCGGGTCACGACGGAACCTGCCCCCACCACGGTGTTCTCGCCGATCGTGACCCCTGGGCACACGGTCACGCCGCCGCCGAGCCACACGTTGTCGCCGATCGTGATGGGCTGCGCGGCCTCCCACTTGTCGCGGCGGGGGCCGGGCTCGACGGGGTGCGTGGGGGTGAGGAGCTGGACGTTGGGGCCGATCAGCACGTCGTCACCGATCGTGACGGGTGCGACATCGAGGCACATGAGGTTGAAGTTGACGAACACGCGCGCGCCGATCGTGGTCCGGTAGCCCAGGTCGCAGCGGAACGGGGGGCGGATCTCGCTGCCCTCGCCGAACGCGCCGAGCAGCTCGGTCAGCAGCTCGCGGCGGGTCGCGCCGTCGTTCGGGTCGAGGGTGTTGACGCGGTGGCTGAGCGACATGGCGCGCTCGGAGTCGGCGGCGATCTGCGGGTCGTCGGCGAGGTAGAGGTCGCCGGCGAGCATGCGCTCGCGCATGGGGCGCTGGTCGGAGGGGTCGGGAAAGGTCATGTGTACAAGCGTACACATGAGCGCAGCGTGCCTCGTCAGACGGAGGCCCGACGGCGGTGCGTCATCTCCTCGAGGACCGTGCGGAGCCGCACGGGGAAGTCCTCGGGGGTGTCGGGCGGGAGCCGGTCCACGCGGAACCACGCGACGGCCTCGCTCTCGTCGCTCACGACGGGCAGCGCCTCGAGGTCCGCGAACGCGACGTAGCCCACGTCCCAGTGGACCAGGCACGTGCCGAAGCGCGAGGACAGCGCGTGCCGGTGCAGGTCCACGGGGGCGCCGTCGGGCTCGAAGGGCTCGAGCGTCTCGATGCCGCTCTCCTCGCGCGCCTCACGGAACGCCCCCGCCGCGAGGCTCCGGTCCCCCGGCTCGACGTGCCCGCCGACCTGGACCCAGAACTGGCCCTTGCGGTGGAAGCACAGCAGCACGTGCAGCAGGTCCGGGGTCAGCACGAAGCAGCTCCCGGTCAGGTGCTCGGGGCCGCCGCGGAAGATCACGTCGCCCCGGCCCTCCTCGACGAACGCGACGTACTCCTGGCGCAGCGCGGCCTGGGCAGGACTGAGCGGTGCCCAGGCACGGATCGAGTCGAGGGCTGCGTCGGCGAGGTCTTCGGCGGAGGTCATCCCGGAAGCCTACGACCGCCTGGACGTGGCGCGAGGTAGAGGGCTGCCGTCGAGGTAGAGGGC
>NZ_JBHXBO010000048.1:0-22754 GCF_042726775.1 Oerskovia sp. NPDC060287 | reverse complement strand
GCCCCTTTCGGCGCACGACCCGCGGGTCAGGCGAACGTCAGACGTTGAAGCCCAGCGCGCGCAGCTGGTCCTTGCCGTCCTGCGTGATCTTCTCGGGGCCCCACGGCGGCATCCAGACCCAGTTGACCCGGAAGCCGTCGATCAGACCGTCGAGCGACTGCGCGGTCTGGTCCTCGATGACGTCCGTGAGCGGGCAGGCTGCCGACGTGAGCGTCATGTCGATCACGGCGTGGTTGTTCTGGTCGACCTGGATGCCGTAGACGAGGCCGAGGTCGACGACGTTGATCCCGAGCTCGGGGTCGATGACGTCGCGCATGGCCTCCTCGACGTCGGCCGCGGTCGGCGGGGTCGGTGCCGCAGAGGCGGCGGGGGTCTCGGTCGTCATCGGTTCTCCTGGGGGGACTGCGGGGACAAGGGCTGGTCGAGCGGGGGCTGGGAGGCTGCGCCCGGGCCCGCGAGGACCCCGGACGTCGCCAGGGTGTCGCGCAGGGCGGCCCAGCCGAGCAGCGCGCACTTGATGCGGGCCGGGAACTGCGCGACTCCGGTGAAGGCCGTGGCGTCGCCCAGCTCGTCCTCGCGGTCCTCGTCGAGGCCCTTGCCGCGGGACTGCATGAGCTGACGGAAGAGGTCGCCCAGGTGCTCGGACTCGGCGACCGGTGCGCCCGTGACGAGGTCGGTGAGCACCGAGAGCGAGGCCTGCGAGATGCTGCAGCCCTGCCCCTCCCAGCTCACGCGGGAGATCGTGGGGGCCTTCGGGTCGGCGGTGTCGAACTCGACGCGCATCGTGACCTCGTCGCCGCACGTGGGGTTGATCTGGTGCGACTCACCGTGCAGGTGCCCCTCCGCGAGCTCCACGAAGCCTCGCCCGTGCGGGGACTTCGCGTGGTCGAGGATCACCTGCTGGTACATCTGCTCCAACGAGCTGCTCATTGCTGGGGTCCTGCTCCTTCGGTACGTCGTGCGGGTCGTGGGACCGCGCAGACAGGGTGGGGCGTCGGGCGCACGTCAGTCCACTGAGAAGAACGCCCGGACCCCCGCCAAACCTTCCCGGAACGCCGTGACGTCCTCGGACGTCGTGTACACCGAGGCCGAGGCGCGCGCCGTGGCGGCGATCCCGAACCTGCGGTGCAGGGGCTGCGCGCAGTGGTGACCGACCCGCACGGCGATCCCGGCGGCGTCGAGGACCTGGCCCACGTCGTGGGCGTGGACGCCCTCGACGACGAACGAGACGACCGCGAGGCGGTCCTCGGGCGTCCGCGGGCCGATGATGCGCACGCCCGGGACGTCCGCGATCTTGAGCATCTCGACGGCGAGGTCGTGCTCGTGGGCCGCGACGTTCTCCATCCCGAGCTCTTCGAGGTACTGCGCCGCGACGCCCAGGCCGACGATCTGCGCGACGGCCTGCGTGCCGGCCTCGAAGCGCTGGGGCGGCGGCATGTACGACGCCTCGGTCATGGTCACGACCTCGATCATGGACCCACCGGTCGTGACCGGGGGCAGCGCCTCGAGCAGCTCGCGCCGCCCGTAGAGCGCTCCGACCCCGGTGGGACCGAGCATCTTGTGACCCGAGAACGCGGCGAAGTCGACGTCGAGGGCGTGCAGGTCGACCGGCAGGTGCGGCACGGACTGGCACGCGTCGAGGAACGTGAGCGCCCCGACCTCCTGGGCCCGCGCCACGATGGGCGCGACCGGGGTGATCGCCCCCGTGACGTTCGAGGCGTGCGTGAACGCGACGACGCGCGTGCGCTCGGTGATGACCGAGGCCGCCTCGTCGACGCGGATGCGGCCCTCGTCGTCGACGCCGAACCAGCGCAGCACCGCTCCGGTGCGCGCCGCGAGCTCCTGCCACGGCACGAGGTTCGCGTGGTGCTCGGCCTCGGTCAGGACGATCTCGTCGCCCGGTGCGAGGGCGAAGCGGCGGGCCGCCTCTCCCCCGCGCCCGATCGTCGCGTTGGACAGCGCGTACGTCACGAGGTTGATCGCGGCCGTGGCCCCGGAGGTCCACACGATCTCGTCGGCGTCGGCCCCGACGAAGCGCGCGACCGCGGACCGGGCGTCCTCGAACGCCTCGGTCGCCTCCTCCGCGAGCTGGTGCGCGCCGCGGTGCACCGCGGCGTTGCGCTCCTCGTAGAAGTCGACCTCGGTGTCGAGGACGACCTGGGGCTTCTGGGACGTGGCGCCCGAGTCGAGGTAGACGAGCGGACGGCCACCCCGCACCGTGCGGGCGAGCAGCGGGAAGTCGGCTCGCACGGCGGCGAGCTCGGTGGCGCTCAGCCCGGCCCGCACGGTGTCGGTGGTGGTCATCGAAGTCTCCTCGGGTGTGTCAGGTGCCCGCCGGCTGACCGGCGGGCGGGCGGCCGGCGGGCCGCAGGCCGGGTCAGGCCGTCGCTGCGCCGGTCAGGAAGCGGTCGTAGCCCTCGTTCTCGAGGCGGTCGGCGAGCTCGGGGCCGCCCTCCTCGGCGATGCGGCCGTCGACGAACACGTGCACGAAGTCCGGCTTGATGTACCGCAGGATGCGCGTGTAGTGCGTGATGAGCAGCACGCCGACGTCGGTGTTCGCCTTGGCGCGGTTGACGCCCTCGGAGACGATGCGCAGCGCGTCGACGTCGAGGCCAGAGTCGGTCTCGTCGAGGATCGCGATGCTCGGCTTGAGGAGCTCCATCTGCAGGATCTCGTGGCGCTTCTTCTCACCACCGGAGAAGCCCTCGTTGACCGAGCGCTCGGCGAAGGACGAGTCCATGCGCAGGTTCTCCATGGCGCCCTTGACGTCCTTGACCCACGTGCGCAGCGCGGGGGCCTCGCCGTCGATCGCGGTCTTCGCGGTGCGCAGGAAGTTCGAGACGGACACGCCGGGGACCTCGACGGGGTACTGCATGGCGAGGAACATGCCGGCGCGGGCACGCTCGTCGACGGTCATCGCGAGGACGTCCTTGCCGTCGAGCGTGACGGTGCCGCTCGTGATCGTGTACTTGGGGTGACCGGCGATCGAGTACGCGAGGGTCGACTTGCCCGAGCCGTTGGGGCCCATGATCGCGTGGGTCTCGCCGCTGTTGATGGTCAGGTCGACGCCGCGCAGGATCGGCTTCGGCCCTTCCTTGGTCTCGACGCTGACGTGCAGGTCGCGGATCTCCAGAGTGGACATGTGGTGTTCTCCAGTATTCGGAATATCGAGAAGTTCAGGGGTCAGGACGGGGAGACGGTCTGGTCGATGTCGACGAGCACGCGCTCGCCGTCGATCGTGACCGGGTAGACGGGCACAGGGCGCATCGCGGGCAGCGCGGTGGGCATGCCGGTCCGCAGGTCGAACTGCGAGCCGTGCAGCCAGCACTCGATGGCGCAGTCCTCGACCTCGCCGTCGGACAGCGAGACCGCACCGTGGGAGCAGATGTCCGAGATGGCGTGCCAGTTCCCGTCGCCGTCGCGGACGACCGCGACCTCCACGGGACCCTTCTCGCCCTCGAGCTCCACGCGCAGCGCCTCCTCGGGCGCCACGTCGTCGGTCATGCAAGCAAGCTGTGCGCTCATGCGGGTCAGGTCACCGGCCTTCGATGACGCTCATCGACTTGGCGAGCTCGGCCTCGATCGAGGTGAGCAGGCGCTCCTCGACCGACGGGACACCGATCTCCTGGATGAGCTCCGCGAAGAAGCCGCGGACCACGAGGCGACGTGCGTCGGCCTCGGGGATGCCGCGGGCCTGCAGGTAGAAGAGCTGCTCGTCGTCGAAGCGACCGGTGGCCGAGGCGTGCCCGGCCCCCTCGATGAGGCCGGTCTCGATCTCGAGGTTCGGCACCGAGTCGGCCCGCGCGCCGTCCGAGAGGACGAGGTTGCGGTTGAGCTCGTAGGTGTCGGTGCCCTCGGCCTCGGTGCGGATCAGCACGTCCCCGACCCAGACCGTGTGCGCGCCCTCGCCCTGCAGCGCGCCCTTGTAGGTGACGCGCGACTTGCAGCTCGGGACCGCGTGGTCGACGAAGAGGCGGTGCTCCTGGTGCTGGTCCGCGTCCGCGAAGTACAGGCCGACCATCTCGACCTCGCCACCGGTGCCGGTGAACTCGGCGTCCGGGGTCACGCGCACGACGTCGCCGCCGAACGTCACCACGACGTGCTTGAGCTTGGCGTCACGGCCGATGCGGGCGCGGTGCGAGCTCGCGTGCACGGCTCCCTCGCTCCAGTCCTGGACCGACACGACCGTGAGGTGCGCGCCGTCCTCGACGACGATCTCGACCGTCTCGGTGAGCGTCGCGGAGCCCACGTGGTCGATGACCACGACGGACTCGCTGTGGCGCTCGGCCTGGATCAGCAGGTGCGTCGCGGTGGGCTCGTCGGACAGGCCCTCGATGCGCACGGACGTGACCTCGCTGGCCACGGCCTCGGCCGGGATCGTCACGACGGTCGCCTCGGCGAACGCGTTCCACGCGGTCACGGCGGTGCGGTCGCCGGGGACGCCCGCGCGGCCGAGCCGCTCGTCGTCCCGGCCGACGATCTCGACCGTGACCTCGGGCGCGTCGACCACGGTCGTGCGCACGCCCGCGCTGCCGAGCTCGGCCGCGAACAGCGGGGCGAGGCGCGGGACCGGCGAGAAGCGCCACTCCTCCTCGCGCCCGGTGGGCACGGTGATGACGGTCGGGTCGAACGAGGTGATGCGCTCGGCGCGGGAACCCTGCGGCGTGCCGCCGACCCCGTGCGAGTGAGCGCCGTCCTGGACGGCCTGCGTGTGGTCCGTGCTCAGGCCGATCGGCTCGGTCTCTGTGGTGCTCGCAGTAGTAGTCATTTAGCCGACGGACCCTTCCATCTGCAGTTCGATGAGGCGGTTGAGCTCGAGCGCGTACTCCATGGGCAGCTCGCGCGCGATGGGCTCGACGAACCCGCGCACGATCATGGCCATGGCCTCGGTCTCGGCCATGCCTCGGGACATGAGGTAGAACAGCTGGTCCTCGCTCACGCGCGACACGGTCGCCTCGTGACCCATCGAGACGTCGTCCTCGCGGACGTCGACGTACGGGTAGGTGTCGGACCGGGAGATCTGGTCGACGAGCAGCGCGTCGCACAGAACGGTGGAGGCGGAGTGCTCCGCTCCCTCGAGGACCTGGACGAGGCCGCGGTAGGACGTGCGTCCACCGCCGCGCGCCACGGACTTCGAGACGATCGAGGAGGACGTGTGCGGGGCCGCGTGCACCATCTTGGCGCCCGCGTCCTGGTGCTGGCCCTCGCCCGCGAACGCGATCGACAGCGTCTCGCCCTTGGCGTGCTCGCCGAGCAGGTAGATCGCGGGGTACTTCATGGTGACCTTGGAGCCGATGTTGCCGTCGACCCACTCCATGGTCGCGCCCTCGGCCGCCGTCGCACGCTTGGTGACGAGGTTGTACACGTTGTTCGACCAGTTCTGGATGGTCGTGTACCGCACGCGGGCGTTCTTCTTGACGATGATCTCGACGACCGCGGAGTGCAGCGAGTCGCTCGAGTAGATCGGGGCGGTGCAGCCCTCGACGTAGTGCACGTACGAGCCCTCGTCCGCGATGATCAGCGTGCGCTCGAACTGGCCCATGTTCTCCGTGTTGATGCGGAAGTAGGCCTGCAGCGGGATCTCGACATGGACGCCCGGGGGGACGTACACGAACGAGCCGCCGGACCACACGGACGAGTTGAGCGCGGCGAACTTGTTGTCACCCGAGGGGATGACGGTGCCGAAGTACTCCTGGAAGAGCTCGGGGTGCTCGCGCAGCGCGGTGTCGGTGTCGAGGAAGATGACGCCCTGCTTCTCGAGCTCCTCGTTGATCTGGTGGTAGACGACCTCGGACTCGTACTGGGCCGCGACACCGGCGACGAGGCGCTGCTTCTCCGCCTCGGGGATGCCGAGCTTGTCGTAGGTCTCCTTGATGTCCTCGGGCAGGTCGTCCCACGACGTGGCCTGCTTCTCGGTGGACCGCACGAAGTACTTGATGTTGTCGAAGTCGATGCCCGACAGGTCGCTGCCCCAGTTGGGCATGGGCTTCTTGTCGAACAGGCGCAGGGCCTTGAGGCGGTAGTTCAGCATCCACTCGGGCTCGCTCTTGAGCGCGGAGATGTTGCGCACGACCGCCTCGGAGAGGCCGCGCTGCGCCGTCGCACCGGCGTCGTCCTTGTCGTGCCAGCCGTAGCCGTAGGAGCCGATCGAGGCGATGATCTCCTCGTCGGACTGGCCGGGGCTCTGGGACACGCCGGCGGTGTCCTGGGTGGGAGCGCTCATGTCATTCCTTCCACGTTCCGTCGACGACGGAGGGGGGCGGTGGGGCGGTGGTCGATGAACCTGTCGGTTCGGTGTGTCGTGCTGGGGGGTGCGCCGGGGCGCGCGGTCCGCGCGCGGTGGCGCGTCGTGCGGTGGTCTCGTGCCCGACGGCGTCGCTCGCCTCGGGTACGCGGGTCGCCGCGGGGAGCACGGGGACGTTGGTGGTGCACGCGTGCCCGCCGCCCGCGAGGGTCGCGAGCCGCTGGACGTGCGAGCCGAGGAGCTGGGAGAAGACCTGGGCCTCGGCGTCGCACAGCTGGGGGAACTCCTCGGCGACGTGCTGGACCGGGCAGTGCCCCTGGCAGAGCTGGACGGTCGCGGTCCCGGCGACGGGGCGCACGCTCGCGGCGAACCCGTCCTCGGCGAGGACCGCGGCGAGCTGCTCGGCGCGGCCCGCGACGTCGTCGGCCGTGATGCGGGGCGCGTAGCGGTCCGTGAGCTCCTCGAGGCGACGACGAGCGAAGTCCTCGACGGCGTCCTCGCCCGCGACGTCGCGCAGGAAGCGCAGCGCCTGGGTCGCGAGGTCGGGGTAGGCCCCCGAGAGCTCGGACTGCCCCCTGTTCGTCGCGACGTAGTGCCGGGCCGGTCGTCCGCGCATGCCCGTGGTGGCGCCCGAGTCGTGGACCGAGATGAGTCCGTCGGTCTCGAGCTGCGCGAGGTGGCGGCGGACGCCTGCGGGCGTGAGACCCAGGTCCGTCGCGAGCGAGGCGGCGCTCACAGGTCCGTCGGTCACGATGAGGGACAGGACGCGCTCGCGCGTGGTCCCGTCGCCGTCCGCGGCGGCGTGGGATGCGTCACTGCCGAGCGCGACGGCAGGCAACGAGCGAGGCGTCGCACCCGAGGTGCGTGCACCGTGCGTCATGCCTCACCTCCACGTCGTCCGGCCTGCTGGGATCCGTCTCGCCAGGTCCGCGGGCGCGCAAGGGCCCCGAGGACTGGTCGATATAGGTAACAGTCTCATGTGCTAAATGGTCCGACGCAAGCAAGGCCTACCTCACAGCGGGCCCCAGGCGGCTCCCCTACAATCGCCACCGTGCCCGACTCCCCCGCCGTCGTCCTCCAGGACGTGGTCAAGCGTTATGACGGCCGGGCGGTCGTCGACCACCTGAGCCTGACCGCCTCCCGAGGCGCCGTGACCGCCGTCCTCGGCCCCAACGGGGCCGGCAAGACCACCACGATCGAGTGCTGCGAAGGGCTGCGCGCTCCGGACGCGGGCACCGTGCGGGTGCTCGGGCTCGATCCCCTGCTGAGCGCGCGCGACCTGCGCCCGCGCGTCGGCGTCATGCTCCAGGACGGCGGCCTGCCCACGGGCGTGCGCGCGCTCGAGATGCTGCACCACGTCGCGTCCATGTACGCGAACCCCCGCGACGTGGCGGAGATCACGGAGCGGCTGGGCCTCGCGAGCTTCGCGCGGACCACGGTCCGACGCCTGTCGGGTGGCCAGCGGCAGCGCCTCGCGCTCGCCGCGGCGATCGTGGGCCGCCCCGAGGTCGTGTTCCTCGACGAGCCCAGCGCGGGCATGGACCCCCAGAGCCGGCACGCGGTGTGGGAGCTCGTGCGCGAGCTGCGCGCCGACGGCGTCGGGATCGTCCTGACGACCCACCTCATGGACGAGGCCGAGGACCTCGCGGACCACGTCTACATCGTGGACCACGGGCAGGTCATCGCCTCGGGCGCGACGCCCGACCTGCTGCACTCGGGGCCGTCGGCGGACGGGAACCGCACGCTGCGCCTCGAGGCGCGCGCGGGCCTGGACGTGGAGGCGCTGGCCGAGCGAGTCGGCCCCGGCCCGACGACGTCGCCCGCCTCCGCGTGGACCGTGACCGAGACGCAGCCCGGCTCGTACAGCGTGACGGGGCCGGTCGACCCGTCGACCGTCGCCGTCGTGACCGCGTGGCTCGCGGACGAGAGCGCGCTCGCCTCGCGCATCACGATCGGCCGCCGCACCCTCGAGGACGTCTTCCTCGACCTGACAGGACGAGAGCTCCGATGACCGACCAGACCGCCACCGGACCGGTCGCCGAGCGGCCCGCCCCGACCGACGGCGCGTCCCCCGCGGACGGGGCTGCCCCCGCGTGGCGTCGGGTGGCGTCGCAGACGGCGTTCGAGACCCGCATGATCCTGCGCAACGGCGAGCAGCTGCTCGTGACGATCATCCTGCCCGTGATGCTGCTCGTGGGCCTGGCGCGCACGAGCTTCATCGACCTCGACACGCAGGGACACTCGCGCATCGACTTCGTGACGCCCGGTGTCCTGGCGCTCGCCGTCATGTCCACCGCCTTCACGTCGCAGGCCATCGCGACGGCCTTCGACCGCCGCAACGGCGTCCTGCGCCTGCTGTCCACCACGCCCCTGGGCCGTGGCGGCCTGCTCGCGGGGAAGATCCTCGGGGTGCTCGCGGTCGAGGTCGTGCAGGTCGTGGTGCTGGGCGGGGTCGCGCTCGCGCTCGGCTGGTCCCCGGACCCGGCCGGCATCCTGCCGGCGCTGCTCGCGGTGCTGCTCGGCACCGCGGCGTTCACGAGCCTCGCGCTCCTGCTCGCGGGGACGCTGCGCGCCGAGGGCGTGCTCGCGGTCGCGAACCTGCTGCTGGTCCTGCTGACCGTCGCGGGGGGCGTGCTGGTCCCGGTCGAGCAGCTTCCCGGGGCGCTCGAGCAGGTCGCCCTGCTGCTGCCCTCGGGTGCGCTGGGCGAGGCCATGCGCGGTGCGCTGCTCCTGGGCGAGGTCCCCGCGTTCTCCGTGGTCGTGCTGCTCGGGTGGACCGCGGCGCTCGGCTGGGGAGCGGGCAAGCTCTTCCGCTGGCACTGAGCGCGCGCCCCGGCGCTGCGGACGCCCCGGTCGTCAGTCGGCCGGGGGACGGTCCCGCGTCACTCGTCCCGCCACGCGCCGGCCGTCTCCCCGCCCGCGAGCGGCAGACGCACCTGCGCCAGCGCCGCTCCCCAGGCCGCCTCGTCGATCATGCCCCCGGTGCACTCGAAGGCCACGAACGAGCTCTCGCGCAGGCCTTCGCCCGAGTAGAGGCGTGACCACACCGAGCGGACCAGGACGCGGCTGCGCACCACGGTGCCGGCACGCTCGACGGTCCACTCCTGCAGCACCGCGTTCGTCCCGCGGGGCTCGCCCGGGCTGCCGTCGGTCGCGAGCACCTCGGAGACGCTCGACGGGTCGCTCGCCCGTGGCTCGCCGGCCAGGAGGTCGGCGAGCGCGGCGAGGGAGACGTCCCGCTCGCGGGCGACCTGGTCCTCGTCGGGCACGCTCGTCGCGGTGCTGGACGCGGTGCACCTGCCGGTCGATCCGAGCGTCGTCCAGCCTGCGCGTGACGGGAAGGCGCTCGCCGAGGTGAAGCCCTCGGGACGGACGACCAGGGTCGCGGTCCGGTCGAAGGATCCGGCCGTCCCTGCCCCGGCACCGGCCTCCGTCTCGGACTCCTCACCGACCGTCTGCCCGGGGGGCGCGTCGCCGCCCGCCGCTTCGTCGGTCGAGCCCGTCCCTTCCGGGCCGGACGACGTCTCACCCACGACAGGCGGCTCCTGCGGTCCCACCGCGGAGGTGCAGCCCGTGAGCGCCAGCAGGAGGACCGCGAGCGCTCCGATCCCCTGGGTGCGGCGGGCCGGTCGGGAAACGGTCACGAAAACCCCCTGATATGCGACGAAAGGTCTAGCGAGGATATCGAGTCAGTCACGATTCGTCGGGATCGGCGCGCTGTGCCGTCACGGTTCTCCCCCGGCGGTCTCCTGCGGGCCAATCTCACACCCGCTCGGGACCTCGACGATTGAGGGCCGCGCTCGCCCCGCGGCTACCTTTGGACGGTGAGCAGCGCAGAACTCGCCCCGGTACCCACGTCCCCCGCCTGGTACGCGAAGGTCGACCGCTTCCGCCGCTGGACCCGACCGGTCCTCGTCGCGAACCTCGTCGGCCAGATCGGCATCATCGTCACGGGCGGCGCGGTGCGTCTGACCGGATCCGGCCTCGGCTGCTCCACGTGGCCGCTGTGCGAGCCCGGGAGCTTCACGCCCGAGTTCCACTCGGCGATGTCCATCCATCCCCTCATCGAGTTCGGCAACCGCACGCTCACGGGGGTCGTCGGGATCATCGCGCTCGCGGTCCTGGTGCTCCTCTGGACCGACACGACGCGTTCCGCGTCGTTCCGGCGCGCGAGCTCGCTCCCCCTGATCGGCGTTGCCCTGCAGGCCGTCATCGGTGGCGTCACGGTCCTGCTGCACCTGCACCCCGCCGTCGTCGGGGTCCACTTCCTCGTGTCCGCCGCACTCGTCGCGGTCTCGGCCTACCTGCTGTACCGCTCGGGCGAGGGCGACGGTCAGCCCGCACAGGTCGTGGACCGACGGACCACCCTGGTCGGCCGGGTCCTGGCCGTCCTGGCGGTGCCGCTGCTGATCCTGGGCGTCCTCGCGACGGGCTCGGGCCCGCACGGCGGCGACGACGAGGTGGCCTACCGGTTCGCTCTCGACCCGGCACTCATCAGCAAGGCGCACGCGGCCTCCGTCTGGCTCTTCCTCGCCGTGCTGGTCGTGCTGACGGTCCTGGTCCTGCGCCAGGCCACCGCCCCTGCCCGGGCCCGCAAGGCCGTCGTCGTGCTCGTCGCGGTGACTCTCCTGCAGGGCCTGATCGGTTACGTCCAGTACTTCACGGGGCTGCCCGAGGTCCTGGTCGCCGCGCACATGCTGGGGGCCGGGCTCCTCATCACCTCGCTCACCTGGACGCTGCTCACGTTCCGCGTCCGCGACTGACGTTCATCCCTGCCGCCGCCCGCCGCCGCCCACCTGCCGCGCGGCCCGCAGGAGTGGAGAGGGCCGTCGTTCCTGCGGGAACGGCGGCCCTCTCCCGTCCTGCCGCCTCCCCGGACAGCGACGTGACAGCGACGTGACACCGGCGTGACAGGCCCCTCCCGGAGGCTGGACCCACCAGCAACCAGGAGGAATCCATGACCCACGAATGGGCGGTCGAGGCGCACGGCCTCGTCAAGACGTTCGGCGAGAACCGGGCGGTCGACGGCGTCGACCTGAACATCCGCACCGGCTCGGTGTACGGCGTGCTCGGCCCCAACGGCGCCGGCAAGACCACCACCATCAGCATGCTCGCCACGCTCCTGCGCCCCGATGCCGGCGCGGCCCGCGTCTTCGGGCACGACGTCGTCCGCGAGGCACAGGTCGTGCGCCAGCTCATCGGCGTCACGGGCCAGTACGCGTCGGTCGACGAGACCCTCAGCGCGACCGAGAACCTCGTGATCTTCTCGCGCCTGCTCGGCCTCGGACGCGCAGAGTCGCGGCGCAAGGCCGCCGAGCTGCTCGAGACCTTCGGCCTGACCGAGGCCGCGACGCGGCCGCTCAAGAACTTCTCCGGCGGCATGCGCCGGCGTCTCGACCTCGCGGCGAGCCTCATCGCCCAGCCGCCCCTGATCTTCCTCGACGAGCCGACCACGGGCCTCGACCCCCGCACGCGCGCCCAGATGTGGGACACGATCCGTGAGCTCGTCGCGACGGGGTCGACCGTCGTGCTCACGACGCAGTACCTCGACGAGGCCGACCAGCTCGCCGACCGGATCGCGGTCATCGACCGCGGCCGGGTGGTCGCCGAGGGCACGGCCGACGAGCTCAAGGACGCGGTCGGGAACCAGTCGCTCCAGCTCGGGCTGGTCGCGGCCGCGGACCTGGGGTCGGCACTCGACATCGTCGAGGCGACGTTCGGCGTCGCCGCGACCACGTCCCCCGAGGCCCGCCGCATCACGGTCCCGGTGACCGGACCGGACGAGGTCACCGACCTCCTCGTCAGGCTGCGCGAGGCCCGCATCGCGGTCGACTCGATCAGCATGGACAAGCCGAGCCTCGACGAGGTCTTCCTGACCCTCACGGGTCACGGCGTCGGGTCGGAGGACCCTGCGGAACCCGGTGACGGGCGCCCCGCGGGCGCGGACGCGCCCGCATCCACGACCACGCGAGAGGCGGCCCTGCGATGACCACGACCCTCACCGCTCCCCGGGAGCAGATCCAGGCCGCGACCGACCGCGACCTGACGAACCGCACGAGCCCCGGGCAGACGGTCCGGAACACGTTCACCATGGCGTACCGCGGGATCCTCAAGATCCGTCGGACACCCGAGCAGCTCGTCGACGTGACCGTCCAGCCGATCCTGTTCACGCTCATGTTCACGTACATCTTCGGCGGAGCGATCGCCGGGGACGTCGTGAGCTACCTGCCGACGATCATCCCCGGCATCCTCGTCCAGACCGTCATCACGACGTCGGTCGTGACGGGCGTCCAGCTCCGTGAGGACATGGACAAGGGCGTGTTCGACCGGTTCCGCTCGCTGCCGATCGCACGCATCGCGCCGCTGTCGGGGGCGCTGCTCGCGGACACCGTCCGGTACGGCATCGCGACGACTCTGACGTTCGCGATGGGCTACGTCATGGGCTACCGACCCGCGGGCGGCCTGGGCTCGGTCGTCCTGGCGGCCCTGCTCGTGATCGTGTGCTCGTGGGCCGTGAGCTGGATCTTCGCGTTCTTCGGCGTGATCGCCCGGACCGCGGCGAGCGTCCAGGGGATCTCGATGATCGTCCTGTTCCCGCTCACGTTCCTCTCGAACGCGTTCGTGCAGCCCGACACCATGCCGGGCTGGCTCCAGGGCTTCGTGAACGTCAACCCGGTCTCGCACCTGGTGACGGCGGTCCGTGAGCTGACGAACAACGGCGTGCTGGGCTCGGACGCGGTGATCTCGCTGGTCGGCGCGGCGGTCATCGTCGCCGTCTTCGCGCCGCTCACGGTACGGGCGTACATGCGCAAGGCCTGACGGCCTGCGCGGGCGGCACGGGCGGTACCCCTGGTGAACGCCGGGGGTACCGCCCGTCGTCGTGCCTGCTCCCCGGGGTGGTCAGGCGCCGGGGCTCGGGGGCTCTGCGGGCCGCGTCCAGGGACCCGCGCGGAGGATCTCGAGCGTCCGGGCCGGGAGGTCCTCGTACGGCAGCTGCCCGACGGCGTCGCGCACCTCGTCGACCCGGGCGTCGCCGTGCAGGGCGCGCGCCCAGGCGTCGTGCGGGGCCGTGCGCAGCGCGGGCACGTCCTGCCGGGCCCCCATCCGGTGGGCCAGGTGGAGCAGCGTGAGCCCGTCGTCGACGCGGCCCAGGCCCGGCGCGGCCCACAGGTAGGCGCCGAGCGCGATCGCGGCAGTGCCCAGGACCGGGTAGTCGACGAAGGCCGAGGACGCCCGGTAGGAGGCGACCATGCGCACGCGCAGCTCGCGTGCGAGGCGCTCAGCCTCGGGGGACGGCACCGGGTCGGGTTCCCACGGCCCGTCGCTCTCGGGAGCGGGCAGGACCATGGTCGAGAGCCAGCCGGCGGCGAACATGGTGTACCAGGGTGAGCGACGGGAGACCCTGCCCCCGAAGACCGCGTTGGCGAGCTCGAGCTCGCGCAGCGCGAGCTCGTGGTCGCCGCGCGTCAGGGCGATCTCGGCGAGCCCCGCGTGGCCGATCGAGCGCAGCTCGTGCGCGGTGCCGCCCAGCCCGGACGGCACCGGGTCGTCGTCGGTCTCGACGAGCGAGGTGAAGACCAGCTCGGCCTCGGCGGCGCGCCCGACGTGGACGAGGTTCGTCGCCTCGAGCCAGTCGAGCTGACGCAGGTCCTCGTCGGCGCGCAGCCGACCGAGTCCCTCACGGGCCCGGGCGGCCCACTCGAGGGCGCGGGGAGCGTCGCCCTGCTCGCTCGCGAGCTGGGCGAGGAAGAGCGCCGACGTCGCGGCTCCCCACGTGTCCTGCCCCTGGGTCGCGAGCGCGTGCGCGTGCGTGACCTGCTCGATCGCGACGCCCAGCCGCCCGTGGTTCTCCGCGAGCTGAGCGCTGAGCAGGTGCGCGACGAGGGCGACGAACGGGTCGCCGGAGTGATGGAGCGCGGCCAGTCGCGGCCCCATGCCCAAGGGGTCGCCGGCGTCGGTCAGGAGGTCGGTGAGCGCAGCCGCCCGCGGGCCGATGTCGGCGTCCCGGTGCAGGCGACGCAGTCGCGCGGCGGCACGCACGCCCGTCGCCGGGTCGCCGTTGGGGGTCGATGCCGTGAGCAGGAACAGCACGATCCCCGCCTCCTGCGTGAGCTGGTCGTCAGGCTCGTTGTGGACCCCGCGGACGCGCCTGCCCTGCCAGCCCTCCACGACCCCGAGCACGTCGCGTGCGAGAGCGACGACCTCGGTGTGCGCCCCGCGCAGGCTCCAGTGCAGACCGAGCGCGTGGAAGACGGGCAGGACCACGTCGGCCCGGTCCTCCGCGAGCGCCGTCCGCAGCACGTGCAGGAGGTTCTCCTGCTCGAGGCGCAGCGTCAGCATCGCGGCGACCTGCGTCGGTCCTTCGAGCCGCGCGACCTCGCGTCGTGAGAGGTCGACGGCCCAGCGATAGGTGGCCTCCTGGGCGATCTCGCGCTCGCCCGCCTCGTCGAGCGCGAGGGCACCGAACTCGCGCACGGTCTCGAGCATGCGGTAGCGGGCGGTGTGGGACAGGGGCTCGTCGGTCACGGTCAGGAGCGACTGGTTGACGAGCGCCTCGACGTCGTCGAGCCCGACGCCGGAGGCCGCCTGGGCGGTCTGCACCCCGAACCCGTCGGGCAGCAGCGACAGGCGTCGGAGCAGCGCCTGCTGCGCAGCGGTCAGGAGGTTCCAGCTCCAGTCGATCACGGCGTGCAGGGTCCGGTGCCGCTCGGGGGCGCTGCGGTCGCCGGTCGTGAGCAGGGCGAAGCGCGCGTCGAGCCGTCGTTCGATCTCCTGGACCGACAGGGAGCGGACCCGCGCCGCGGCGAGCTCGATCGCGAGCGGCAGCCCGTCGAGCCGCGCGCAGAGCCGCTCCACGACGTCTGTCGGGAGGTCGGCGCCGGGACGGGCCGCCAGCGCGCGCTCGCGGAAGAGCTCGACCGCCGGTCCCGGGTCCGTGCGGGCCGCCTCGTCCTGGGTGTCCTGGGCGGCGGGGGGTGACGTCGTGGCCAAGGGGTCGAGCGGGAAGACCTGCTCCCCGCCGACGAGGAGCGGGGACCTGCTGGTCGTGAGGATCCGCAGCCCCGGGACGACGGCGATCAGCTCGGCCGCCCACCGGGCGGCCGCCTCGACGACGTGCTCGCAGTTGTCCAGCACGAGGAGGGTGTCGACCTCGCCGAGTCGGTCGGCCAGGAGCTCGTGCACCTCGGTCCGGGCGACCTGGTCGCCGAGGCGCGGGCTGCGTGTCACGTCGCGCACGCCCAGCGCAGAGGTGAGGGCGAGGCCGATGTCCTCGCCGGTGCGCACGCTCGCGAGCTCGACGACCGCGACGAGCGGCGTCGTCTCGACGGACCGGCGCGCGGCCTCCTGCACCACGCGTGTCTTGCCCATGCCTCCCGGGCCGAGCACGGTCACGAGCCGGGACCGTCCCAGGAGGTCGAGGACCGCGTCGACGTCGTCCTCTCGTCCGACCAGGGTGTTGGGTGCTGCACGCAGCCCGAGCGCGGCGCCTCGCCGCGCCGGGCGAGGGGTGGGCACGGCCTCGGTCTCGGGCGCCTGCAGGATCCGCGTGTTGAGCGCGACCAGGTCGGCGCGCGGGTCGGTTCCGAGCTCGGTCGCGAGCCGGGTCCGCAGAGCCCCGAAGGCACGCAGCGCGTCGGCCGGTCGGCCGGCACCCGCGTAGGCCCGCAGGAGCGCGAGGTGGGCGTCCTCGTCGAGCGGAGCGCGCTCGACGGCGCGCTCGGCCCAACCGACCGCGGCGTGGTGGTCACCCGCGGCGAGGAGCGCGTCGAGCAAGGCCTGCTCAGCCTCGGCGCGGAGGCGTCCGGCCGTCGCGACGAGGTCCTCGCCGATCCCGGTACCCGCCAGGTTGAGCAGGTCGTCGCCCGGCTCGCCGCGCCACAGCCCGAGCGCCGAGCGTGCCGACCCGGCGGACCTGCGGGGGTCCCCCGCCGCGAGCGCCTCGGCTGCTGCGCGCGTCAGGTCCCGTGCGGCGCCGAGGTCGCTCGCGGCGAGCGACGAGTAGCCACCGGGGGCGGACGTGAGCAGCCCCTCGGCGAGAGTCGAGCGCGTCCGGGAGACGAGGCTCTGGAGGGCGGCACGGGGGTCCGTGGGCTGGGTGTCCGGCCACAGGTCGTCGATGAGCGCTGCGGTGCTCACCGTGCGGCCGTGCGCGAGCACGAGCGCGACGACGAGCGCACGGGCACGCGCGCTGGACGGGGAGACGAGCGTCCCGTCCCGACCTTCGACGAGCACCGGCCCGAGGACGAGGGCGCGGGGGCGCGGGACCGACGAGGACACCCGCCCCACTCTAGTGCGCACGGACCTCGCGCCAGGGAGGGTGCGTCGAGCCCCCGGGGGCGAGCGACGTCGTCGGGCGGGCGCCGCAGACCTCACCCGTCTCGCCGAGCCGTCGGCGGGTACGAACGATCCCCTCAAACGAACAGCGGCCGTTTACATTCGTAACCGCGCTGTGTACGTTTGAGCGATGGACAGTGCCACCACCAGACAGCAGCGGATCGTCCAACGACTCCGTGAGACCGAGCGCGTGGACGTCGCCGACCTGGCCCTCGAGCTCGACACCTCCGAGGTCACGGTCCGCCGCGACCTCGACACCCTCGCGGCCGCCGGAGCGCTGCGGCGCGTGCACGGAGGCGCCGTCAGCCTGCTCCTGCGCGGCGAGGAGCTGCCGTTCGCGCTGCGCGAGATCGAGTCGACCTCGGCCAAGGAACAGATCGCACGGACGGTCGCCGACCTGCTCAGCGACGGCGAGGCCGTGATCGTCGACAGCGGGACCACGGGGCTCGCGATCGCCCGCGCGCTCGTCGGGCGCCGCCTGACGGTCGTGCCCCTGTCGATCCCCGCGGCCCACGTCCTCTCCGCGAGCGCCTCGACCACCCTCAAGGTCCCCGGGGGCACGTCCCGGTTCGGGGAGGGCTCGCTCGTCGGTCCCCTGACCGAGGCCTCGCTGCGCTCGCTGCGCGTCGACACCGCGATCATCAGCTGTTGCGGCCTGTCCGTCGTCGACGGGGTCACCGCGTACGACGACGTCGAGGCGGCGACCAAGCGTGCCGCGATGGCCAGCGCCCGCCGCACGATCCTCGTCGGGGAGGCCGCGAAGTTCTCCCGCACCGCGCTCGCGGTCGTGTGCCCCCTGACCGACTTCGACGTCCTCGTGACCGATCCCGAGGCCCCTGCCGACGCGGTCGCCCGGCTCCGCCAGGCGGGGGTCGACGTCCTCGGTACCTGACGCCGCCACCCTCCGCGCGAGGCGTCCCACGCACCGCCCCCGACACCTCGCCCGACCCACGACCCCGAGAGAGCACCCACTCATGACCGACCCCACCGTGGCACCACCACGCCCCCGCACGGCCCGAGCCGGCGCGGCCCCCCGCGACCTCCGACGGGCCCGCGTCGCCGTCGCGACCCTGTTCTTCACGAACGGCGCGATCTTCGCCAACCTCTTCCCCGAGTACCCCGCGATCAAGGCCGAGCTCGGGCTGAGCAACGCGCAGTACGGGCTCGCGATCGCGGCCTTCCCCACGGGGGCGCTCGTCGCGGGTCTCGCGGCAGGGGTCCTGATCCGGCGGCTGCGCTCGTCGCGGGTCGCGGTGGCCGGCACCGTCCTGACCGGTACGGGCGTCCTGGCCGCGGGCCTGTCCTCGACCTGGACCATGCTCGCGGTCGGGCTCCTGCTCGCAGGGGCCATGGACGCGATCACCGACGTCGCCCAGAACGCCCACGGCCTGCGGGTCCAGCGTCGCTACGGCCGGTCGATCCTCAACTCGTTCCACGCGGTGTGGAGCATCGGCGCGGTCACGGGTGGGCTCATGGGGGCCGGGGCCGTCGCGATCGGCATGTCGCGCGGGCTGCACCTGGGCCTCTCGGCCCTCGTCTTCGCGATCGTCGCCCTCTCGTGCTACCGCTTCCTGCTGCCCGGCCCCGAGGACGGCGACCGCACCGCGGCAGGTGCGGGCGAGGGCGCTACCGCCCGCGGCGCCGCGGGGGCGGTCGAGCCCGAGCACCCCTCGCGCGTCCCGGGCCTGCTCGTGCGGGTCGGCACGCTCGCGGCCCTGGTCCTCATCGCCGCGGCAGGATCGGTCGTGGAGGACTCGGGCAGCACCTGGGCGGCCGTCTACCTCTCGCAGTCGCTGGGCGCCCCGCTCTCGCTCGCCGCGTTCGGCTTCGTCGCACTGACCGGCGCCCAGTTCGTCGGCCGCCTGGTCGGAGACCGCGTGGTCGACCGGTTCGGGCAGCGTGCCGTGGCCCGCTCGGGTGGCGCCCTGGTCGCGCTCGGCATGGGGCTGGCCCTGGCCTTCCCGACCGTGCCCGGCACGATCGCCGGGTTCGCCGCGGCGGGCCTCGGCATCGCGACACTGGTCCCCGCCGCCATGCACGGGGCCGACGAGCTGCCCGGGCTGCGCCCGGGGACAGGGCTGGCGGTCGTGAGCTGGCTCATGCGGATCGGCTTCCTGCTCTCGCCGCCGCTCGTCGGTCTCGTCGCCGACCACGCCTCGCTCCGGGCAGGGCTCCTGGTGGTCCCGGTGGCGGGGCTGGTCGTGGTGCTCGCCTCCCAGGTCCTCGACACGCGCCGCGCCGGCCGGGCCTGACCCGCCGCGGCCAGGCCGCGGCCGCGCCGCGAACGGGCTGCCGGGGCACCGCGGACGCGAGGGGCCCGACGCCGTCGGGCCCCTCGCGCTCGAGCGCGATCCCTCAGGCGCCGTCGACCGGCAGCCCCGCGGCGACCGCGGCGCGGTCCTTCTCGTCGACCGGACGGAGCACCCGGCACGGCGAGCCGACCGCGACCACGCGCGGCGGGACGTCGCGCGTCACGACGCTGCCCGCCCCGACGACGGAGCCCGCACCGATCGTGACCCCGGGCAGGACGACGACGTTCGAGCCGATCCAGACGTCGTCCTCGATGCGCACGGGCAGCGAGAACTGGGTCCCGTCGCGGCGCGCCTCGGGGTCGACCGGGTGGCCGGCGGTGCTCACGGTGACGTTGGGGGCGAACATGACGCGGTCGCCGATGTGGATGTCGGCGTCGTCGACGAGCACCAGGTTGAAGTTGACGTAGACGTGGTTCCCCACGTGGACGTGCGAGCCGTAGGACACGCTGAGCGGCGGCTCGACCCAGACCCCCTCGCCCAGGGTCCCGAACAGCTCGCGCAGGATCCGCCCGCGCTCCTCGACCTGGCTCGGGCGCGTGCGGTTGAAGTCGTACGCGAGCTCCTTGCCGGCGACCCGCTCGGCCTCGAGCTGCTCGAGGCCCTCGCCGTAGTCCACGTAGGGCTCGCCCGTGTTCATCCGCGCCCGGACGGTGCGGTACTGCTCGGTCGTCATCGTCTTCTCCTGGTCGTTCGGTGGTCGTCCGACGCTACCGGTCGGCAGCGCTCGTCCCGCATAGGATCGTCGGGTGGCGAGGGATGGTGTGTACGCAAAGGGACGGCTCAAGCGCGAGGAGATCCTCGACGTCGCGCTCGAGGTCTTCGCCGACGAGGGCTACCGCGGCACGAGCCTGCGGACCATCGCGGCGCGGTGCGGCCTGACCGTCGCGGGGGTCATGCACTACTTCGACTCGCGCGAGGACCTGCTGGCCCAGGTGATCGTCCGCCGCGACCAGACGGGCCGGCCCATCTACCACGACGCGCCGCGCACGCTCACGGAGAACGTCCGCGGCAACGCCGAGCGCCCGGGGCTCGTCGAGCTCTTCGTGTCCCTGACGGCCGCGGCGCGCGACCGCGAGCACCCGGCCCACGAGGTCCTGGCCCACCGCTATGCGGGGCTGCGGGCGACGCTGAGCGCCGACGTCGTCGAGCGGCAGGAGGCCGGCGAGCTCCCGTCCCACCTGGATCCGGACGCGATCGCGCGCCTGATCATCGCGACGGCCGACGGCGCGCAGCTGCAGTGGATGGTCGACGACGAGGCCAGCCTCGACGGGCCCCTGAGCACGCTGCTGTACGACGTGCTGGGACTTCCGCGCCCCTGACCCCGGGCGGGCCGCAGGCCGGCGCGCACGACTCACCCTCGCTGCCCTCCCCCGGTCCTCACGACAATTACCTAGCAGTGTATGGTTTTCTCGAAGCGTCCGACGAACCGTCTCTTCGGATCGATTCGACAGCTCCGTCCACGTCACCGTCGCCGTCTCCGAAGGGACACCGCACATGTCCGACCGCCTGCCCTACCAGGACCCCTCGCGGCCCGTTCCCGAGCGCGTCGCCGACCTCGTCGGGCGCATGACGCTCCCCGAGAAGGTCGGGCAGATGATGCAGCTCAACGCTGCCGACGGCGTCGAGCGGCTCGTGAACGAGGTGCACGTCGGATCGATCCTGCACACCTCCCCCGAGAACGCCCTCCTCGCGCACGAGCTCACCGCAAGCACCCGCCTGCAGATCCCGCTGCTCATCGCCGAGGACTGCATCCACGGGCACTCGTTCTGGCACGGCGCGACGATCTACCCGACCCAGCTCGGCATGGCCGCGACCTGGAGCCCCGAGCTCCTCGAGCGCGTCGCCCGGGCCACCGCGGTCGAGGTCGCGGCCACGGGCATCCACTGGACCTTCTCCCCCGTGCTGTGCATCACGCGTGACCTGCGCTGGGGCCGTGTGAGCGAGACGTTCGGCGAGGACCCGTTCCTCATCGGCGAGCTCGCGTCCGCGATGGTCCGCGGCTACCAGGGCGACGGGCTCGACGACCCGACCGCGATCCTCGCGACAGCCAAGCACTTCGCCGGCTACTCCGAGACCCAGGGTGGGCGCGACGCGAGCGAGGCCGACATCTCCCGCCGCAAGCTCCGCTCGTGGTTCCTCCCGCCGTTCGAGCGGGTCGCCCGAGAGGGCTGCCGGTCCTTCATGCTGGGCTACCAGTCGATGGACGGCGTGCCGATCACGGTCAACGAGTGGCTGCTGAGCGACGTCCTGCGCGGCGAGTGGGGCTACACCGGAACCCTCGTCACGGACTGGGACAACGTCGGCCGCATGGTCTGGGAGCAGCACATCCAGCCCGACCACACGCACGCGGCCGCGGCCGCGGTACGGGCCGGGAACGACATGGTCATGACCACGCCCCAGTTCTTCGAGGGCGCCCAGGAGGCCGTCCGCCAGGGACTGCTCGACGAGGCCCAGCTCGACGCCGCGGTCGCCCGCATCCTCACCCTCAAGCTCGAGCTCGGCCTGTTCGAGAACCCCCGGCGCCCCGACCCGGAGCGCCAGGCGCTGGTCGTCGGGTCCGCCGAGCACGCCGACCTCAACCTCGAGGTCGCCCGCCGCTCGCTCGTGCTGCTCACGAACGACGGGACGCTCCCCCTCGACGGCGGTCTCGTCGCGGGCCCGGACGGTCGTGCGCTCGCCGCGGGTGCCGGCGCCCCGACCCGGCGGATCGCGGTCGTCGGACCCAACGCCGACGACCCGCACACCCAGCAGGGCGACTGGGCCGGGGCGTCCGGCCAGGTCGACTGGCTGCCCGACGGCCACCCGCGCGAGATGACCCAGACCGTCCTCGACGGCTTCCGGGAGCACGTCCCGGCAGGCTGGGAGGTCACGCACGCACGCGGCGCCGACATCCTCACCCTCGTCCCCGACCCCGAGGGCGAGCTCTTCCCCGACGGGCAACCGCGCCCCCAGGTGGTCCAGCCCGCCGAGACCGACGCGGCGACGATCGTGGAGGCCGTCGCGGCGGCACGCGACGCGGACTACGTCGTCGCGGTGGTCGGGGACCGCATCGAGCTGGTCGGCGAGGGCCGCTCGACCGCGACGCTCGACCTCGTGGGCGCCCAGGTCGCCCTGCTCGACGCGCTCGCGGAGACCGGCACGCCGCTCGTCGTCGTGGTCGTGGCCTCCAAGCCGCTCGTCCTGCCGCCCTCGGCGCGCGACGCCGCGGCGATCGTGTGGGCCGCGAACCCCGGCATGCGCGGTGGGCGCGCGGTCGCCGAGCTCGTCCTGGGCCTGATCGAGCCGTCGGGGCGCCTGCCGCTCTCGTTCGCCGAGCACGTGGGACAGCTCCCGGTCTTCTACAACCAGCTCCCCGGCCAGCACGGCACCCGCTACGCCGACCTCACGCAGCGTCCGCCCTTCGCGTTCGGCGAGGGCCTGAGCTACACCACGGTCGAGTACGCGGACCTCACGGTCCTCGACACCGTGGTCGGACCCGACGACACCGTCCGGGCACAGGTCACGGTGAGCAACACGGGCTCGCGGCCCGCGCGCGAGACCGTGCAGGTCTACGTCCGTGACACGGTCACGTCGGTCACGTGGGCCGAGAAGGAGCTCAAGGCCTACCGGCAGGTCGAGGTGGCACCGGGCGAGTCCCGCGTGGTCGACCTCGCGGTCGCCGTGGCGGACTGCACGCTCGTCGACGCCCAGGGGCGTCGCGTCGTGGAGCCCGGTGCGTTCGAGCTGCTCGTCGGCCCGTCCTCGCGCGACGAGGTCCTGCTCGTGGGCGAGTTCACGGTCAAGGGCTGAGCACGGCGCCCGCCGTTCGTCCGGCGGAAGCGCACCGCACAGCGGTGCGACGAGGGCCCGACGGCGCGTACCGC
>NZ_JBHXBO010000047.1:0-22891 GCF_042726775.1 Oerskovia sp. NPDC060287 | reverse complement strand
CGGGGCACCCGCGCACGGGTCCACCTCGGCGCCCGGGCGTCGGGAGCGCACCAGGGTCGGTTCAGGGCAGTAGTGGGGGAGACCCCCGATGTGCCCGACGACGCGCCCTCCCTAGCCTGGAGACGAGCCACCCCGGTGGCTCGCCGAGCGCGGAGCCGTCCGCGCCGACCTGACCTGGGAGCCTCGCGACCGACATGACCACGCTGCCCGACGGCGACACCGCCCTCCCCGGGACCCCCGCGGAGGGTGACGGGCCTTCCCGGCCCGAGCCTCGCCGTCGGCGCCGCTGGGGCGTCGTGGTGGTGGTGCTCGTCGCCCTCGTCGTCGGAGGCATCGCGGCAGGTGTCGCCGTGGCCTTCTCCGGGGGTGCGACCTCGACCGCGGGCGAGGTCGAGTTCACGCGCCCGCTCGCGATCCCGCCGCTGGCCGGGTCGAGCGTCGAGGACGGGGTCCGGGTGTTCTCGCTCGACCTGCAGGAGGGTGAGACCGACCTGGGGCAGGGCGGGCTCACCCCGACGCTCGGCGTCGACGGGTCGTTCCTGGGGCCGACGCTGCGCTCGACCCGCGGCGAGCAGGTCCGCATCGAGGTGACGAACTCGATGTCCGAGACGAGCACGCTGCACTGGCACGGCATGAAGCTCCCCGCGGTCATGGACGGCGGCCCGCACCAGCAGGTCGACCCCGGGCAGACGTGGTCCCCGACGTGGACGGTCTCCCAGCCCGCGGCGACGCTCTGGTACCACCCGCACCTGCACGGACGCACGGCCGACCACGTCTACCGCGGCCTGGCGGGCCTCTTCCTGCTCGACGAGCCTGCGGGCTCGCCCGAGGCCGCGGTCCAGGACGCCCTGCCGCACGAGTACGGCGTGGACGACGTCCCCCTCGTGGTCCAGGACAAGAAGTTCCACCCGGACGGCAGGCTCGACGACGCCGACCCCTTCCTGTCGAGCACGGGGGTGCGCGGTGCAGTGGTCCTGGTCAACGGGACGCCGGAGCCGTACCTCGACGTCACGACCGAGCGGGTCCGGCTGCGCGTGCTCAACGGGTCCAACGCGCGCGTCTACGACCTCGGGTTCGACGACGGTCGCGACTTCCAGCTGGTCGGCTCGGACGGTGGCCTGCTCGGCGCGCCCGTCACGACCGACCGCATCCAGCTCTCACCGGGTGACCGGGCCGAGATCGTGGTCGCGCTCACCCCCGGCGAACGGACCGTGCTGCGCAGCTTCCCGCAGGAGCTCGGGGTGAACGCCTTCACCGCGCGGTTCGCCGGCGGGGACGACACCCTCGACGTGCTCGAGCTGCGCGCGGCCGACCGGCTCGAGCCCTCGGGGCCCGTGCCGACGACCCTGGCGGACGTCCCCGCCGCGGACGCGGCGAGCGCGGTCGCCACGCGCCGCTTCGAGCTGTCGGGCACCTCGATCAACGGCCAGGACATGGACCTGCGCAGGATCGACGAGGTCGTCGACGCCGGCGCGACCGAGGTCTGGGAGGTCACGAGCCTCGACGACTCGCCGCACAACTTCCACGTCCACGACGCCCAGTTCCAGGTGCTCGACGTCTCGGGCGAGCCGCCTCCCCTCGAGCTCGAGGGGTGGCAGGACACGGTCTACGTGCGCCCCGGCAGGATCACGCGGCTCCTGGTCACGTTCGGCACCGCTCCCGACGCCGAGCACCCCTACATGTTCCACTGCCACCTGCTCCGCCACGAGGACCAGGGGATGATGGGGCAGTTCGTGGTCGTCGACCCGGCGGCAGCCCCCGGTACGGCGGGGCGCCCCGCCCCGGGCGACCTGCTGCCGGGGGTGAGCGACGACGTCGGGCACGAGGGCGACCACGCGTCCACGTCCGACGACGCGTCGCGCGGTGGGACCGGCCCGCGACGCTCGCCCCTCACGGACGGTGCGGACCTCGCGGGCGCCGGACACCACGGCTGAGGTCTGACCACATGTCGTGGCCTCGTGCGTTCGCGGGGCGAGACACCTCGCGATCGCTTCGAGGGCGGCGAACCCAGCGGGTACGGTGTGGCCATGACGAGCCACGCCCACCCCGCGAACCCCCCGGCCCACCCGACCGCCGAGCAGGAGGTCGCGCGCATCTGCCAGGACCTGCTGCGCATCGACACGTCGAACTTCGGGGACGGGTCGGGCCCGGGCGAGCGCGCCGCGGCCGAGTACGTCATGGCCTCGCTCCACGAGGTCGGGCTGAGCCCCGAGCTGTTCGAGTCCGCACCGGGACGGGCGAGCGTCGTGGTGCGCCTGCCGGGTCAGGACCCCACGCGCCCCGCGCTCGTCCTGCACGGGCACCTCGACGTCGTCCCCGCACAGGCCTCGGACTGGTCCGTGGACCCGTTCGCGGGCGAGGAGAAGGACGGGCTGCTGTGGGGGCGCGGCGCGGTCGACATGAAGGACATGGACGCGATGATCCTCGCGGTCGTGCGCCAGATGGTCCGCGAGGGCCGCAAGCCCGCACGCGACGTCGTCGTGGCGTTCTTCGCCGACGAGGAGGCGGGCGGCACGTACGGCGCGAGCTGGGCCGTCGACCACCGCCCCGAGATCTTCGAGGGCGCGACCGAGGCCATCAGCGAGGTCGGTGGGTTCTCCGTGGACATCGACGGCAAGCGTGCCTATCTGCTCCAGACCGCCGAGAAGGGCATCGCCTGGCTGAAGCTCGTCGCCGACGGCCGCGCCGGGCACGGCTCGCAGGTCAACACCGACAACGCCGTGACGCACCTCGCGGCCGCGGTCGCGCGCATCGGTGCCTACCAGTGGCCGTACACCATCACGCCCACGGTCGACGCGCTGCTGCGCGGCGTGGCCGACCTGACCGGACTGCCCTACGACCCTCGCGACCAGGCCGGTATCGACGCGCTCGTCGCGGCCCTCGGCCCGGCCGCGAAGTTCGTCGGCGCGACCGTACGTCACACGTCCAACCCGACCCAGCTGGGCGCAGGCTACAAGGCCAACGTCATCCCCGGGCGCGCAGAGGCCGCAGTCGACGTGCGCCTGCTGCCCGGGCACGAGGACGAGGGCTTCGCGGTCATCGAGGGGCTCGTGGGCGAGCACGTGCGGATCGAGCCCATCCACCGCGACATCTCGCTCGAGGTGCCCTTCGAGGGCGACCTGGTCGACGCCATGATCGCGTCGCTGCACGCCGAGGACCCGGGCGCCACGGTCCTGCCGTACACGCTCTCGGGCGGGACCGACAACAAGTCCCTCGCGCGGCTCGGCATCACGGGCTACGGGTTCGCGCCGCTCCAGCTCCCCGCGGACCTGGACTTCTCGGGCATGTTCCACGGGGTCGACGAGCGCGTGCCCGTCGCGTCCCTGAAGTTCGGCGTGCGCGTCCTGGACCGCCTGCTGCGGACCTGCTGAGGCGACCGCGCCCTGCCCGTCGACGAGCCCGGCGGGCAGGGGCGGCCGGACCCCGCCGAGGGCGGGGCGAGCTCAGAGGGTCGAGCGCACCCGGATGATCTTGCGGCGCAGCCACACGCGCCGCTCGCCGCCCACGTACAGGCGTGTGCGCTCGAGCTCCCAGTGGCCGTGCTCGGCCTCGTCGGTCAGGAGGCGGACCGCGTCGTGCCGGCTCACCGACCTGTCGATCGTGAGCACCCGGTACTCGTACTGGCCGCCGTTCTCGGCCCAGCCGGTCCGCTGCCGAGGGGTCGTGCTCGTCATCCGTCACCGTCCACGCGTTCGTTCCGAGCCGGGGGAGCGGTGAGCCGTACCTCACCCTCCCGCCGAGGGATTCCGAGTGCCATTGTGCCTCGCGCAGGTCTACCGTCAGGGTATGACCGCTGACCCGCGCGCCGCTCTCGATCGATTCATCGCGGCCCTCGAGGCCCACTACACCGCGGTCGCCGCTCGCCGTGGCGAGGACGACCCGGCGGTCGACGACGCCTACTACGTGCTGGCCGACGCCTACGAGGTGTACGACGAGGCGCTCGCCCAGGTGCACGGTGAGGCCACGCCGTTCTACCTCGCGGAGGACGACGAGGACGACGACGACGAGGGTGACGAGGACGGCGACGACGAGGGCGACGAGCAGGACTTCGACGACCAGGACGAGGAGCTCGACCAGGTCGACCTGAGCGACGGCGTCAGCCGCTGACCCTCACCAGCGCTCGGGGTACCCGAGCGGCAGCGCGCTGACGTCGTCGAGCGCGTAGTGCACCGCGTCGGGCAGCTCGAGGTCGCAGGCCGCGAGCGAGGCGCGCAGCTGCGCGGGGGTGCGCGCCCCGACGATCGCGCTCGACACGGCCGGCCGCTCGAGCAGCCAGGCCAGGGCGACGTCGAGGGGTGCGCGGCCCAGGCCGTTCGCGGCCGTCGCCACGGCCTCGACGATCCCCGACGACGCCCCGTCGAGGTAGGGCTGCACGAACCCGGCCAGGTGCGAGGACGCACCGCGTGAGTCCGCGGGCAGCGAGCTGCGGTACTTGCCCGTGAGGACCCCCCGCCCCAGGGGGGACCACGCGAGGACCCCGAACCCCATCTCGGTCGCGGCCGGCACGACGTCGCGCTCGATCCCGCGCTGGAGCAGCGAGTACTCGAGCTCGACCGCGGCGAGCCCCACGTCACCGTGCGCGTCGAGCGAGGCCGCGGCGCGGGCGGCGGCCCATCCAGGGTGGTTGGACAGCCCCACGTAGCGCGCACGCCCCGTCGTGACCGCGAGCCGCAGCGCCGAGAGCGTCTCGGTGAACGGCGTGCGCGGGTCGGGGGTGTGGACCAGGAAGAGGTCGACGTGGTCCGTCCCCAGCCGTTCGAGCGAGGCGTCGAGCGAGTCGAGCAGCGCACCGCGCGAGGCGTCCACGGCGTTGCCGTCGGCCGTGGTCCGGATGCCCGCCTTGGTGCACAGCAGGACCTCGCGACGGTCGACCTTGCCCGCGAGGATCGAGCCGATCATGGACTCGCTGTCACCGCCGCCGTAGGAGGCCGCGGTGTCGACGAGGTTGCCCCCGGCGTCGACGAAGTCGCGGAGCTGCTCCGCGGCGTCGATCTCGTCGGTGTCGCGGCCCCACGTCATGGTCCCGAGGCCCAGGGGTGAGACGCGCAGGCCGGTACGACCGAGCTGACGAAGTTCCATGCGCGGCAGATTACCGGCCAGGGGCGCCCCCCGCCCGGACGTGGCGCGCGTCGCCGGGGTGAGGTCCGTCGCTCTGGGCCGACGCGTCCAGCCGGTGTCCGGGAGGTGGCCGGCGTGCGGCGGCTCGGTGACGGTTGCCCCCGCGGGGCCTGTCGGTCCTGGAGGGTGGCGGCGGGGCAGGTATCGTGACCGCTCGTGAATGCGTGGGAAGCGATCCTCCTCGGCCTCGTCCAGGGCCTGACCGAGTTCTTGCCGGTGTCCTCGAGCGCGCACCTGCGCATCGTGGGAGAGCTGATCGGCTCCTCGGACCCGGGGGCCGCCTTCACGGCGATCACCCAGATCGGTACCGAGACGGCTGTCATCCTCTACTTCCGGCGAGACATCGCCACGATCTGCTCGGCCTGGTGGCGGGCGTTGCGCGGTGACAGCGGGACCGACTGGCGCTCGCGCATGGGCAAGCACGACCACCACGCCGCGATGGCATGGTTCATCGCGCTCGGCTCGATCCCGATCGTGGTCCTGGGCCTGGCGTTCCAGGACGCGATCGAGGCGTCGCTGCGCAACCTGTACATCACGGCCCTCACCCTGACCGTCTTCGCCCTGCTGCTCGGCTTCGCGGACCGGGTCGGTGCCAAGACGCGCACGCTCGACGAGCTGACGCCGCGTCAGGCCGTCGGTTTCGGGCTGGCGCAGGCGCTCGCCCTGGTCCCCGGTGTGTCCCGGTCGGGAGGCACCATCACCGCGGGCCTGCTCATGGGCTTCACACGCGAGGCCGCGGCACGCTACTCGTTCCTGCTCGCGATCCCCGCGGTCCTGGGCTCGGGGTTCTACCAGCTCGCCAAGTCGGTCACGGGCGAGCCCGTCCCGGGGTCGCCCGGCTTCGGTGCGACCCTCATCGCGACCCTGGTCGCGTTCGTCGTGGGCTACCTCGTGATCATCGCGTTCCTCAAGATCGTCTCGACGTTCAGCTACAAGCCGTTCGTGATCTACCGGCTCGTGCTCGCTGCGGTCGTCGTGATCCTGCTCACGGTGGGCGTGCTCCAGCCGCTCGCTTGAGGGGCTACATCCAGCCGACCTTCTTGAACGCGCCGTAGAGCCCGAAGCAGCCGGCCACCATGATCGCGATGGCCACGGGGTAGCCCAGCGTCCAGTGGAGCTCGGGCATGTGGTCGAAGTTCATGCCGTAGATCCCGCCGACGATCGTGGGGAACACGAGGATCGCTGCCCAGGCGCTGATCGTGCGCATGTCCTCGTTCTGGCGCACCGACACCTGGGACAGGTGCACCGAGAGCATGTCGGAGAGCAGGTCGTCGTGCGCGTCGAGGTGTCGGTCGATCCGTTCGACGGTCGACACGAGCCGCTCCATGAGCCGCTTGTCGAACGTGATGCGGGACCGGGCGCTGCCCGAGACCAGCTCGGGGAGCTCGGCCGTGATGGGCAGCAGAGCGCGGCGGGCCTCGGTGATCTCCCGCTTGAGGTCGTAGATGGGCACGACCGGGTCCACGTTCCGCTGCCGCTCGAACACGAGCTTCTCGACCTCGGCGACCGCGTCGCCGAGCGCGAGCTCGACGTCCGAGGCCGTGGCGACGAGCGCGAACAGCGCCTCCTCGGCGAGATGGCGGAACCCGGTGCTGCGTCCGTGCGACGGGCCGGTCAGGTGCTCGCGCATGCGGTCGTGGACGCCTGCGGCGCCCTTCTCGACCGTGACGACCACGTCGGGTCCCACGAGGAGGCAGAAGCTGCCCGTGCTGACCTGGCGGTCCTCCTCCTGGAACGACACGGTGGGCGTGACGACCAGGAGCCAGTCCATCCCGATGTGCTCGACGTGCGCGACGGGGTGCTTGACGCGCGCGTGCACGGGCAGGTGCCCGCGGCCCACCTGGCTCGAGAGCCCGACGCCCAGCGCGTCCGCCGCGCTCACGAAGTCCTCGAGCGTGCGCACCTCGTACCAGCGCGTGCCGCCTGTTCCCTTGCCGCCCGATCCCTCGCCGCCGCTGCCCGACGTCTCGCTGTCGGTCCCGGCCGGAGCCCCCTCGCCGTCCTTCTCCCACCGGCCCGACCAGTCCCCGGGGTGCGTCACGGGTGTCACGCGCCCGTCGGGCCCCTCGACCCACAGCTCCTTGTACCGGGTGGGCTCCGAGCGCGGGGCGCCCTGTTCGTCGGGCCGGCCACCGGTGGGGCGGGGGGCGTCGGGTCGTGTGGGTTGGCTCACCCCTGCATTCTGGCCCGACGGCGCAGGCGCGCCACCGGGGCGGGCGCGCCCTCGCCGTCGGGCACCTCGCCCGACGAGCGCGGCGGAACCCGTGGGACCGTTCGCGGTTAAGGTTGTCGCGTGCACTCCTGGCCCATGCCCCAGATCCCGTCCCTGCCCGGCCGCGGCCTCCCGATCCAGGTGCACGACAGCACCACCGGGGAGCTCGTCGTCGCCGCGGAGGGGGACACCGCGACCATGTACGTCTGCGGGATCACCCCGTACGACGCGACCCACATCGGGCACGCCGCGACCTACGTCGGTTTCGACCTCCTCAACCGCGCGTGGCGCGACGCGGGTCACACCGTGACGCACGCGTCCAACGTGACCGACGTCGACGACCCGCTGCTCGAGCGCGCGACCGCGACCGGCGTGGACTGGTGGGACCTCGCGGTCGAGCAGACGGCCCTGCTGGCCGAGGACATGACGGCCCTCGGCGTCGTGCCCCCCGACGTGTACCGCGGCGCGGTCGAGGCCATCCCCGACGTGGTCCAGGCCGTCGAGGCGCTCATCGAGGACGGCTTCGCCTACCGCGTCCCGGTCGAGCCCGGCGCGGGCGGAGACGCCCCCGAGCTCGGCGACGTGTACGCGGACCTGAGCGCCGACGCGCGCTTCGGCGCGGTCTCGCGGCTCAGCCGCGACGACATGGTGCGGCTCTTCGGCGAGCGCGGGGGAGACCCCGAGCGCGACGGCAAGAAGGACCCCCTCGACCCGCTGCTGTGGCGGCGCGAGCGCGTGGGCGAGCCCTCGTGGGACGGTGCGAGCCTCGGCACCGGGCGCCCCGGCTGGCACATCGAGTGCGCGGTCATCGCCCGTGACGGGCTGGGCCTGCCCTTCGACATCCAGGGCGGCGGCGCCGACCTGCTCTTCCCGCACCACGAGATGTCGACCTCGCACGACCGCCTGCTCGACCACGGGTTCGGTGCGCGCAACCACGTGCACGCCGGCCTGGTCGCCTACCAGGGCGAGAAGATGAGCAAGTCGCGCGGGAACCTCGTGTTCGTCTCCGCCCTGCGCGCCACGGGCGTCGACCCCATGGCCATCCGCCTCGCGCTCCTCGCGCACCACTACCGCTCCGAGTGGGAGTGGACCGACGCGGACCTCCCGGCCGGCGTCGAGCGCCTCGAGCGCTGGCGCTCGGCCGTCTCCGGCAACGGCGGACCCGACGCCGACGCGACCCTCGCCGCGGTGCGCGAGGCGCTCGCGAACGACCTCGACGCGCCCACGGCGCTCGCGGCCGTCGACGCGTGGGCCGACGTCTCGCTCGCGGAGGGCCGGGACACCTCGGGTGACACCGAGGGCGCCCCCGGGGTGATCTCGCGGACGGTCAACGCCCTGCTCGGGGTGCGTCTCTAGAACCTGTCGAACGGCCGGTGCAGCCGGCCGGTGGACGCCGCGGCCCGCGGCGCCTTCCCTGAGGGGTGGCGCCGCGGGCCGTAGTCGTCCTGGGTCGCCCTGCCCGGGCCCTTCGCTAGGGCAGGGGCCCACCCGACCCGTTGTCGCGGCGGCGCAGGTAGCGCTCGAACTCGCGCGCGATCGCCTCGCCGCTCGCCTCGGGCAGCTCGGCCGTGTCCTTGGCCTCCTCGAGCTGCTGGACGTACTCCGCGATCTCGGCGTCCTCGGCCGCGAGCTCGTCGACGCCGTGCTGCCAGGCCACGGCCTCCTCGGGCAGGTCGCCCAGCGGGACGGGGTCCGACAAGAGCTCCTCGACCCGCGCCAGGATCGCGAGCGTGGCCTTGGGGGAGGGCGAGTTCGCGACGTAGTGCGGCACGGCCGCCCACAGCGACACCGACTGCATGCCGCGCTCGGCCGCCGCGTGCTGGAGCACGCCGACGATCCCCGTGGGGCCCTCGTACGAGCTCTGCTCGACGTCGAGGACCGCGCGCAGCCCCACGCTCTCCGACGTGGCAGTCATGGGGATGGGGCGCGTGTGCGGGACGTCGGCCAGCAGCGCGCCGATCGTCACGACGGTCGTGACCCCCTCGCGCTCGGCGATGTCGAGCAGCTCGCGGCAGAACGTGCGCCAGCGCATCGACGGCTCGATCCCGTGCACCAGGACCACGCGGCGCCCGCTGGCCGGCACGGTCACCGCGGTCACGGTCGTGGTGGGCCAGGTGATCTCCCGGCGGCCGTCGTCCGAGGTGGTCACGACCGGGCGGTTGACCTGGAAGTCGTGGTACTCCTCGGGGTCGATCGCTGCGATCTCCTCCGCGCCCCAGACGTCGTGCAGGTGCAGGAGCGCGGCGGTCGCGGCGCCCCCCGCGTCGTTCCACCCCTCGAACGCCGCCAGCATCACGGCCTGGCGAGGCTCGTCGGCCGACGACGGGGGTAGTGCCGGGGTGGTCGGCTCGGGCAGGTCGGCCGGGTCGATCGGTTCCGGGGTCTCGTTCATCGTCCCAGCCTAGGCCGCGCAGGCGGCGGGGCGGGGCAGCCGACGCGCACCACCCCCGACGGGGAGGCCGTGTGAGCGGGCGGGCTATGGTGGCAGGGACGGCCACGAACCGTCCCCCCGAGCATGGAGAATGCGTTGAACCCCCTGGAAGCACCCGATCTCACCCGCACCGACAGCGCCCCTCGCGAGGCGCTCGCCCTGCCACAAGCCGTCCTGTGGGACATGGACGGCACGCTCGTCGACACCGAGCCGTACTGGATCGCCGCCGAGCACGAGCTCGTCGAGGCGCACGGCGGCACCTGGTCGCACGAGCAGGCCCTGCAGATGGTCGGCAACCCCCTGACCGAGTCGGCCAAGATCCTCCAGGACGCGGGCGTCGACCTGCCCTCCGAGCAGATCATCGACTTCCTCATCTCGCGCGTGATCGAGCAGGTCCGCGTCGAGGTCCCCTGGCAGCCGGGAGCCCGAGAGCTCCTCGCCGAGCTCCGGGAGCGCGGCGTGCCGTGCGCCCTGGTGACGATGTCCTACCGGTCGCTCGCCGAGCAGGTCGTCCAGATGGCGCCGGCCGGGTCGTTCGTGACCCTGGTGTGCGGCGACGAGGTCACGCACGGCAAGCCGCACCCCGAGCCGTACCTCGCGGCGGCCGAGCGGCTGGGCGTCGACGTGACGCGCTGCGTCGCGATCGAGGACTCGCCCACGGGCATCGCGTCCGCGCGGGCCGCCGGCGCGGCGACGCTCGGCGTCGAGGCGGTCGTGCCCGTCCCGGTGCTGCCGGGACTGAGCCGCACGCCGTCGCTCGCGCTCGTCGACGTCGACGCGCTCTCGCGCATCCTCGCGGGCGACGTGGTCGACCTCATCGAGGACTGACGGGCTAGGGAGCGGCCGCCTCCGGGGCGATCCCGAGCGCCAGCTCGATCGCACCCTCGGGGATCTCCGGGGGCGTGCCGCCGAACTGCGGGCACAGGGCCTGGTGCGCGCACCACCCGCACAGCGGGGTCTTGCGCGGGGCCCACTGCCCGCTGCGGGCCGCCTGCGTGATCGAGGACCACAGCGTCCGCACCTGCTCCTCGACCGCGACGAGGTCTGCCTCCTGCGGCTCGGCCCGCAGCACCTGGCCGTCGCCCAGGTAGACGAGCTGGAGCATCTTGGGGATCTCACCCCGCTCGCGCCACAGGACGAGGCCGTAGAACCGCATCTGGAAGAGCGCCGAGCCCTGGTACTGGGGCCGAGGAGTCTTGCCCGTCTTGTAGTCCACGACCCGCATCGCGCCGTTCGGGGCGACGTCCAGCCTGTCCACGATGCCGCGCAGCAGCGGGCCGTCCTCGAGCTGGGTCTCGACGAACATCTCGCGCTCGGCCGGTTCGAGGCGGTTGGGGTCCTCGAGCGTGAAGTAGGTGCCCAGGAGGTTCCCGGCGCCCTCGAGCCACTCCTGGACCGCGCCCCCCGGTGCGCTGCCGGGCTCGCCGGCGCCCGCGAAGAGCTCGGCGTAGCGGGGCTCGGCCTCCTGGAGGCGGTCCCACTCGCCCGGGACCATGGCCTGCGCGGCCGCGAGCGTGCGCTCGCCCACCGGGGCGTCGTACAGCCGCTCGAGCACCGAGTGGACCAGGGTGCCGCGCGCGGCCGCCGCGCTGGGCGGCTCGGGGAGGCGGTCCACGACCCGGAACCGGAACAGCAACGGGCACTGCATGAAGTCGTTCGCCCGTGACGGCGACAGCGCCGGTCGCCGACGCTCGCGGGGGGATTCGCCGACGGGCTCGACCGTCAGGTCGGGGGAGTCGGTGCCGACGAGGTCGGGGGCGAGGGACGTCATGCGTCGAGCCTACGTGTCGACGCCCACACGCCCGCCACGCTCCACAGCACGGGTTCGGCACAGGTGCCCGACATAGGGTGTCGACGTGGAGACCACCCCGGCACCGGCACGTCGCGCCCCCCGAGACCCGCACCTGACGAAGGGCTGGGTCATCGGCCGGGTGTCGGGCGCGCCCGTCATCCTCACGCCCTCGTGGTTCCTCGCCGCGGCCGTCCTGACGCTCCTGTTCTCCCCGACGGTGCGCAGCTTCGCGCCGGGACTGGGCGTGGGGATCTACCTGGTCTCGTTCGTGTTCGTGCTGCTGCTGTTCGTCTCGGTCTTCCTGCACGAGGTCGCCCACGCCGTGGTCGCCAAGTCCCGTGGGCACGAGGTCACCGAGCTCGCGGTGACGATCTGGGGCGGGCACACGGCCTACTCGGGCACGTCGCGACGTCCCCTCGACGGGATCCTCATCTCGGTCGTGGGCCCGCTGACGAACCTGCTCCTCGCGGTCGTGTGCTGGTTCGCGTTCCAGGCGCAGCCGACCATGACGGTCCCCGCGCTGCTGCTCTACGCGGCGGCGTTCTCCAACGCGTTCGTGGGTGTCTTCAACCTGCTGCCGGGCCTGCCGCTCGACGGCGGTCAGATCCTCGAGTCCGCGGTCTGGGCCGTGACGGGTTCCCGGACCCGGGGCACGATCGTCGCGGGCTGGGTCGGGCGCGTCGTGGCCGTGGGCGTCGTGGCGTGGGCCCTGGGCTGGCCCCTGCTCAACGGCTACGAGGTGGACCTGTTCACGGTCGCGTGGGCCGCGCTGATCGGCGCGTTCCTGTGGTCCGGGGCGGGGGCAGCGATCACGAACGGCCGCACGCGCGAGGCGGTCGCGGGCCTCACGGTGGCCTCGCTCGCTTACCCGGCCGTCGCGGTGCCCGTGGCCACCACAGTGTCCGACGCCGTCGCGGCGGCCCAGCGCGCGGGTGCGGGGCACGTCGTGCTCACCGACGCGCTCGGGCACCCCGTGGCCTACGCCGACCCCGCGGCCGTCGCGGCCGTGCCGCCCGCCCAGGCGCCGCTGACCCCGGTCGGGGCCGTCGCCGTCGGGCTGCCGCCCACCGCGCAGGTGGACGTGCACCTCGCAGGCCAGGCCATGCTCGACGCGGTCGCCTCCGCGACGCGCGACGCACCCCTGCTCGTCGTGACGGACGCCGGGCGCGTCGTCGGGCTGCTCGACGTGAGCCACGTCGTCGCGGCGCTCCAGGCCGCGCGCGGGCGCTGAGGGCCCCCGGCCCCGCCGACGGGACTCCCGCGCCGGGCAGCCCGACTAGGATGGTCGCCCGTGACCCAAGAGCCCACGCACGACGCGCCCGCCCCGTCCGCCCCGAGCGACGCCCCCGCCTCGCCGGCCCCCACGGCGACCGGCGCCGACGTGCGCCGCGGCCCCCTGCGGCTCGGTGACAAGGTCCAGCTGACGGACCCGCGCGGTCGCCTGCACACCATCACCCTCGCGACCGGGGCCACGTTCCACACGCACCGCGGCTACCTCAACCACGAGGACCTGGTCGGCCTGCCCGAGGGCTCGGTCGTGCGCAACACCGCGGGCATCGAGTACCTCGCGCTGCGCCCGCTGCTGGCCGACTACGTCCTGTCGATGCCGCGCGGCGCGGCCGTGGTCTACCCCAAGGACGCGGGCCAGATCGTCGCGATGGCGGACATCTACCCCGGTGCGCGCGTCATCGAGGCCGGCGTCGGCTCGGGCGCGCTGACCATGTCGCTCCTGCGAGCGGTCGGCGACCAGGGCTCGGTGCACTCGATCGAGCGCCGCGAGGACTTCGCCGCGATCGCGCGCGGCAACGTCGAGCTGTTCTTCGGCGGGGAGCACCCCGCGTGGGAGCTCTCGGTCGGGGACCTGTCCGACGTCCTGCCCCATGTCGCGGAGAACGGCTCGATCGACCGGGTCGTGCTCGACATGCTCGCGCCGTGGGAGAACCTCGACGCGGTCGCCGACGCGCTCGCCCCGGGCGGTGTGCTGATCTGCTACGTCGCGACCGCGACCCAGCTCTCGCGCCTCGCCGAGGACCTGCGTGCCGACGGGCGCTATGCCGAGCCCTCGGCCTGGGAGTCCCTTGTCCGTGGCTGGCACCTCGAGGGTCTCGCGGTGCGCCCGCAGCACCGCATGGTCGGGCACACGGGCTTCCTGCTCACCGCTCGCCGCCTGGCCGACGGCACGGTCGCACCGCTGCGCAAGCGTCGCCCCGCCAAGGGCTCGTACCCCGTCGCCGAGGAGTGGACGCCCGAGGACCTGGGCGAGCGGTCGGTCTCCGACAAGCGCGTGCGTCGCGTGCGCCGTGACGTCGGCCAGGGCCCGCAGCTCGACCCGCGCACGGGCCAGCCGCTCGTGCCCGTCCCCGACGACGAGGCCGCGGACGTCGCGGCCCTCGTCGAGGACGACGCCGCTGCGGACACCCTGGACGTTTCGGACGCCGTCGACAACGATTGAGGAACGACGGTCTCAGCAGGGGTGTCCCTGCAGCGGCCGCCCAGGTCTTGTGCGTAAGGTCGAGCCTCGATCACCGGGCTGCCGGAGGTCGGTGACGCGCCGGTGACGGGGTCGACCGCACGACCTCCTGACGGCGCCAGGCGAGAGGGAGAAGCCGGATGACCGAGACACCTGGACTGACACCTGGACAGACCCCGAGCCGTGATAGTGAACGCCAGCAGGCGATCCTGTCGGCCAAGAACGAGCGCCTCGCGGAGGCGCTGCGTGCGGCGCGGGACCAGATCATCGACCTCAAGCGTCAGATCGACGAGCTCGCCAAGCCGCCGGGGACGTACGCGGTCTTCCTCGGAGCCCACCCGGACGGGACGGTCGACGTCTCCGCCGCGGGCCGCAAGATGCACGTGGGCGCGAGCCCCAGCCTCGACCTGTCGACGCTGCACCCGGGCCAGGAGGTCAAGCTCAACGAGGCCATGACCGTGGTCTCGGCGGGCGGCTACGAGCAGGTCGGGGAGCTCGTGACCGTCAAGGAGCTCCTGGGCTCGGACCGCGCGCTCGTCGTCGGGCGCTCGGACGAGGAGCGCGTGGTCCGTCTCGCGGGCTCGCTCGCCGACGCGCCGCTGCGCATCGGGGACTCGCTCACGATCGACACGCGCAGCGGCTTCGTGTTCGAGATCGTGCCCAAGTCCGAGGTCGAGGAGCTGGTCCTCGAGGAGGTCCCGGACATCGACTACTCGGACATCGGCGGGCTGGGGCCGCAGATCGAGCAGATCCGCGACGCGGTCGAGCTACCGTTCAGCCACCCCGACCTGTTCCGCGAGCACGGGCTGCGCCCACCCAAGGGCGTCCTGCTGTACGGGCCCCCCGGGTGCGGCAAGACGCTCATCGCCAAGGCCGTGGCCAACTCCCTCGCGCACACGGTCGCCAAGGCGCGGGCCGCGGCGGGCGAGCTCGCGGGCGAGGAGGTCACCTCGGACCCGGACGGCGCCAAGAGCTACTTCCTCAACGTCAAGGGCCCCGAGCTGCTCAACAAGTACGTGGGGGAGACCGAGCGCCACATCCGGCTGATCTTCGCCCGTGCCCGGGAGAAGGCCTCGCAGGGCACGCCCGTCGTGGTCTTCTTCGACGAGATGGAGTCGCTGTTCCGCACGCGGGGCACCGGGCTGTCCTCGGACGTCGAGACCACGATCGTGCCCCAGCTCCTGAGCGAGATCGACGGCGTCGAGCGCCTCGACAACGTGATCGTCATCGGCGCGTCCAACCGTGAGGACATGATCGACCCCGCGATCCTGCGGCCCGGTCGTCTCGACGTGAAGATCAAGATCGAGCGACCGGACGCCGAGGGCGCCAAGGAGATCTTCGCGAAGTACCTGACGACCGACCTGCCGATCCACCCCGAGGACCTCGCCGAGCACGGGGGCAGCGCCCAGGGTGCGATCGACGCCATGATCACTAGCGTGGTCGAGCGCATGTACTCCCAGGAGGACGAGAACCAGTTCCTCGAGGTCACGTACGCGAGCGGCGACAAGGAGGTCCTGTACTTCAAGGACTTCAACTCGGGGGCCATGATCCAGAACGTCGTGGACCGCGCCAAGAAGTCCGCGATCAAGGACCTCCTGGCGACCGGTCAGCGCGGCATCCGGGTCGAGCACCTGCTCGCGGCGTGCGTCGACGAGTTCAAGGAGAACGAGGACCTGCCCAACACGACCAACCCGGACGACTGGGCGCGCATCTCGGGCAAGAAGGGCGAGCGCATCGTCTTCATCCGCACGATCGTCCAGAAGAAGGGCGACGGGGCGGGGGCCGTGGCGCGCACGATCGACACGGTCACGAGCACGGGGCAGTACTTGTAGGTGCCCGCGGGCACGGACGCCGGCGCGAGGCGCCGTGCAGCACGGCCAGGCCCGACGGCGCAGCCCGCCGCCGGGCCTGGCGCGCGTCCGGGACGACTCACCCAGGGCTGAACCCGGCCCGTGGGAGCCGAGCCGTGGACAGCCCGCCCCGCCGTCGGGACCCCGGCATAGGGTGGTGCTCGTGACCGTGCGACGCGTGATGGGGATCGAGACCGAGTACGGCGTGCTGCAGCCCGGGCGACCGCAGGCGAACCCGATGCTCCTGTCGAGCCAGGTCGTGACCACCTACCGGGCGCTCGCGGCCCGCGCCGACGGGGCCCGGGGCAAGGCCCGCTGGGACTACGACGACGAGGACCCCCTGCAGGACGCCCGGGGCTTCCACCTCCAGCGTTCGGCGGCCCATCCCTCGCTCCTGACGGACGACCCGACCCGGCCGGCGCCGTCGGGCCCCGTGACGGCCCGGGCACAGGGCGCGGAGACCTTCCAGGAGGTCGCCCGGCCCACGCACGAGGACTACGACGACCCGAGCGCCGCGAACGTCATCCTGACGAACGGGGCGCGCCTGTACGTCGACCACGCGCACCCCGAGTACTCCTCGCCCGAGGTGACCAACCCGACCGACGCGGTGTGCTGGGACGTCGCGGGCGAGCGCATCATGCTCGCGGCCTCGCGCGAGCTGGGCGCGGTCCCGGGCTCGGAGGTCGCGCTCTACAAGAACAACGTCGACGGCAAGGGCGCGTCCTACGGCACGCACGAGAACTACCTCGTGGACCGGGCCGTGCCGTTCGCCACGCTCGTCGAGCTGCTCACCCCCTTCCTCGTGACGCGGCAGGTGTTCACGGGCTCGGGACGCGTCGGCCTGGGCTCGGTGGGCCAGGAGCCGGGCTTCCAGCTCTCGCAGCGGGCCGACTACATGGAGGCCGAGGTCGGCCTCGAGACGACGCTGCGCCGCCCCATCGTCAACACGCGTGACGAGCCGCACGCCGACCGCCAGCGCTGGCGTCGCCTGCACCTGATCATCGGTGACGCGAACCTCTTCGAGGTCGCGACCTACCTCAAGCTCGGCACCACGTCCCTCGTGCTGTTCGTGATCGAGCAGCTCGACGCGCTCTCGGCGGTCGAGGGCCCCTCCGGGGCCTCGCTGCGCGCCGAGCTCGCGGACCTGCGCCTGCACGACCCGGTGTCCGACGTGCAGAAGGTCAGCCGCGACCTCGACCTCACGGCGCCGCTCCTGCTCGCGGACGGGCGTCACCTGACGGCGCTCGAGGTGCAGCGGACCTACGCCGACGTGGCCCGCCGGGCCGCGGAGCACCTGGGTCCTCTCGACGACCAGACCCGCGCGGTCCTCGACCGCTGGGACTCGGTCCTGGCCCGCCTCGGGACGGACCCGGCGTCGTGCGCCCGGGAGGTCGAGTGGGTCGCCAAGCTGCGCCTGCTCGACCGCCTGCGCCGGCGCGACCACCTCGACTGGGACCACCCGCGGCTGGCAGCGATGGACCTCCAGTGGTCCGACGTGCGCCCCGAGCGCAGCATCTACCACCGGCTGCTCGCCGCAGGGGCCGCCGAGCGGCTCGTCGACGAGCGGGCGGTGTCGCAGGCCGTCCACCACGCGCCCGAGGACACCCGGGCGTACTTCCGGGGCGAGGTCATGGCCCGGTTCGGCGACGAGGTCTCGGCCGCGAGCTGGGACTCGGTGATCTTCGACGTCGCCGGCGCCCCCTCGCTCCAGCGCGTGCCCATGCTCGACCCGCTGCGCGGGACCCGGGCGCACATCGGCGCGCTGCTCGAGGCGAGCAAGGACGCCGGAGCGCTGCTCACACGCCTGTCCGGGACGTCGCGATGACTCGCACGCGCGGCGCGCTCCGGCGCGGACCCGGCCGGAGAGCCTAGGCTTCGAGAAGACGCGGTCCCCGTCACGGCGGGTCCGCCCCGCACGTCAGCACGGCACGTCAGCAGGATCGACACACCCAGGAGGCGAAGATGGCCCAGGAACGCACCAGCGCATCGCACGAGGACCGCCGTCCCGACGACGACGCGGCGCCCGCGCCCGTCGCCCCGCAGGCGCAGAGCCGGGACGCGGAGGTCGACTCGCTCCTGGAGGAGATCGACGAGGTCCTCGAGTCCAACGCCGAGTCCTTCGTCAGGGGCTTCGTCCAGAAGGGCGGCGAGTAGCCGAGAGGGGCCGGGAGCTGATGACCATGGACTTCTCCGGGCGTCTGCCGCACGCCTTCACCACCCCGGGCTCCTCGTCGTTCGTGGAGTTCCTCGCGAGCCACGCCCCCGACCTCCTGCCGTCCCACCGGGTCGGCACCACGGGGGCCGCGGGGCACGCCGCCCCGGCGGGGCCGGGGGCACAGCTCGCGCCGCACGCGACCACGATCGTCGCCCTGACCTTCGGGGACGCCGGGCCGGCGGGCGCGGGAGGTGAGGTGGGCGTGGTCATGGCGGGCGACCGCCGCGCCACGATGGGCTCGATGATCGCGAACCGGGAGATCGAGAAGGTCTTCCCGGCCGACGAGTTCTCCGCGGTGGGGATCGCGGGCACCGCCGGGATCGCCGTCGAGCTCGTGCGCCTCTTCCAGCTCGAGCTCGAGCACTACGAGAAGATCGAGGGTGCACTGCTGTCCCTCGACGGCAAGGCGAACCGCCTCTCGACCATGATCCGTCAGAACCTGGGCCTCGCGATGCAGGGTCTGGCCGTGGTGCCCTTGTTCGCGGGGTACGACCTCGACCGGGGGACGGGCCGCATCTTCTCGTACGACGTCACGGGCGGACGCTACGAGGAGCGTGACCACCACAGCGTCGGCTCGGGATCGGTCTTCGCCCGCGGCTCGCTCAAGAAGCGCTGGCACCCGGGGCTCGACGCCCAGGGCGCGGTGCACGTCGCGGTCGAGGCGCTCTACGACGCGGCCGACGACGACTCGGCGACGGGGGGCCCGGACTCCGTCCGGCAGATCTGGCCCGTGGTCGTCACGGTGACTGCCGACGGGTACCGGCGCGTGCCCGACGACGAGCTCGCCGCGGTCGCGGCGCAGATCGTCGCCGAGCGCACCGAGCAGGCCGACGGGAACCGCGCGGCGCGCCCCCGGGCACCGCGGACCGCAGGACAGGGAGGTGACGCACTGTGAGCATGCCGTTCTACGTCTCGCCCGAGCAGCTCATGAAGGACCGGGCGGACTTCGCGCGCAAGGGCATCGCCCGCGGTCGCTCGGTCGTCGTGCTCGCCTACGACGACGGCATCGCGTTCGCGACGCACAACCCGTCCAGGTCGCTGCACAAGATCTCGGAGATCTACGACCGCATCGCGTTCGCGGCCGTGGGCAAGTACAACGAGTTCGAGAACCTGCGCGTCGCGGGCGTGCGCTACGCCGACCTGCGCGGCTACTCCTACGACCGGGCCGACGTCAACGCCCGCGGGCTCGCGAACGCCTACGCGCAGACGCTCGGCACGGTCTTCACGACCGAGTCCAAGCCGCTCGAGGTCGAGCTCGTCGTGGCCGAGGTGGGGCCCAGCCCCGCGCAGGACCAGATCTACCGGCTCTCCTACGACGGGTCGGTCGCGGACGAGACCGGGTTCGTCGTCATGGGCGGTCAGGCCGAGCAGCTCGGGCGCGACCTGGGCGAGGCGTGGCGTCCCGGGATGACCCTGCCCGAGGTCCTGCACCTCGCGGTCTCGACGCTCGGCGGCGCCGACGCACGTGACGCCCCCGAGGGCGAGCAGGCCATCCCCGCGAGCCAGCTCGAGGTCGCGGTGCTCGACCGTACGCGCCCGCGCCGGGCGTTCCGCCGGCTCACCGGCACGGTGCTGGCCGGTCTGCTCGAGGAGAAGCCAGAGGAGGCTCCGCATGGACCGTAGGATCTTCGGCCTCGAGACCGAGTACGGCGTGACGTGCGCGTCCGACGACGGGCGCGGCCTGTCCGCCGACGAGGTCGCGCGCTACCTGTTCCGCAAGGTCGTCGCGTGGGGCCGGTCGTCGAACGTGTTCCTGCGCAACGGGTCGCGCCTGTACCTCGACGTCGGCTCCCACCCCGAGTACGCGACGGCCGAGTGCGACGACGTGCGCCAGCTCGTGGCCTACGACCGGGGCGGCGAGCGCATCCTCGAGGGGCTCGTCGCGGACGCCCAGGAGAGGCTCGAGCACGAGGGCCTGCCCGGTCGGATCCACCTGTTCAAGAACAACACCGACTCGGCGGGCAACTCCTACGGCTGCCACGAGAACTACCTCGTGCGCCGCCAGGGCGACTTCTCGCGGCTCTCCGACGTGCTGGTGCCGTTCCTCATCACGCGCCAGGTGCTCACGGGGGCCGGCAAGATCCTCGCGACGCCGCGCGGGGCGATCTTCGCGCTGTCGCAGCGCGCGGACCACATCTGGGAGTCCGTCTCGAGCGCGACCACGCGCTCGCGCCCCATCATCAACACGCGCGACGAGCCCCACGCGGACGCCGAGCAGTACCGGCGTCTGCACGTGATCGTCGGGGACTCGTCCATGGCCGAGACCACGACCATGCTCAAGGTCGGGGCGACCGACCTGATCCTGCGCATGATCGAGGCAGGGGTGCCCATGCGGGACATGGCGCTCGAGAACCCCATCCGGTCGATCCGCGAGATCAGCCACGACATGACGGGTCGTCACCCCGTGCAGATGGCGAACGGGCGCACCGTGACCGCGGTGGACCTGCAGGGCGAGTACCTCCAGCGCGTCAAGGAGTACGTCGACGCGAACGAGACGCCCACGCCCGTCGTCAAGCAGGTCCTGGACCTGTGGGAGCGCGGGCTGCGGGCGCTGGAGACCGACGACCTCTCGCTCGTCGACCGCGAGCTGGACTGGGTCATCAAGCTCAAGATCCTGAGGCGCTACCAGGAGAAGCACGGGCTGGAGCTCGACGACCCGCGCATCGCGCGCCTCGACCTCGCGTACCACGACATCTCGCGCACCGAGGGCCTCTACAACATGCTCGCGGCGCGCGGCATGGTCGAGCGGATCACGACCGACCTCGAGGTGTTCGAGTCCACGGCCGTCCCGCCGCAGACGACACGTGCCAAGCTGCGGGGCGACTTCGTGCGCAAGGCGCAGGAGGCCCGCCGCGACTACACGGTCGACTGGGTGCACCTCAAGCTCAACGACCAGGCGCAGCGCACGGTGCTGTGCAAGGACCCGTTCCAGAACGTCGACGAGAGGGTCGAGCGGCTCATCGAGTCGATGTGACGGGACTCCCGCCCGCGGGCCGGACCGAGCAGTGACCGGGGAGCCTCCACCGTTAAGGTGGTGGCTCCCTGTCCCGTCCCGCCCGAGGAGCGTCGTGCGTCGTGTGTCCCGCCGGCCTGCGGCCGTCGTCCTGGCCCTGGTGGTCGCGGTGTCCGCCGCCGCCGGGTGCGCAGAACCGACGGGGAACGCGGCTCCTGCCCACACCCAGGTCGCGGTCTCCGGGCTGCTCGGTGAGCCCCCCGTGGTCACGTTCGACCAGCCTCTGACGATTCCCGAGACCCGCTCCGAGGTCCTCGTGCCCGGGACGGGCGAGGCCCTGGTCGAGGGACAGCCGGTCCTCCTGAACATGTACGGGGTCGACGGGCGCGACGGGTCGGTGATCCAGAGCACCTTCGTCGACGCTCCTGCGGCGCACCGGCTCACCGCCGAGTCCCTCGGCTCGGAGGTCGTCGACGCCCTGGTGGGCCAGCGCGTCGGTGCCCGGGTCCTGTTCCTCGAAGAGGCGGACGACGTCCCGGTCGTGCTCGTGATCGACGTGCTGCCCTCCCGGGCGACCGGCGAGGCCGTGGCACCGGTCGAGGGGCTCCCCGTCGTGACGCTCGACGCCGACGGCGTCCCGTCGGTCGAGGTGCCCGCGGGCACGGCCCCACCGGGCGACCTGATCGTCCAGCCGCTCGTGCGGGGCGCCGGCGTGCAGATCGAGGCGGGCCAGGTCATCACGGTCCGCTTCACGGGCGTCGCGTGGTCCACGGGCGAGGTCGTCGACTCGAACTGGGCGCCCGGGTCCCTGCCCGCCTCGACCATGGTCGGCATCGGCCAGATCATCGAGGGGTGGGAACAAGGGCTTCTCGAGCAGAGCGTCGGCAGCCAGGTGCTGCTGGTCGTCCCCCCGTCGCTCGCCTACGGGGGGACCGCCAAGCCGTTCGCGGACGAGACGCTGGTCTACGTCGTGGACATCCTGGACGCACACTTCCCGGTGGTCGACGAGACCCCGGGTTCCGAAGGTCAGACGGAAGGTCAATAGCTCATGTCGGTCACGGTCCGTGTCATCCCCTGCCTGGACGTCGACGCAGGTCGCGTCGTCAAGGGGGTCAACTTCGAGAACCTGCGGGACGCGGGCGACCCGGTCGAGCTCGCGGCCCGCTACGACGCCGAAGGGGCCGACGAGCTGACGTTCCTCGACGTCTCTGCCTCGTCGGGCAACCGTGAGACCACGTACGACGTGGTGCGGCGCACGGCCGAGCAGGTCTTCGTGCCGCTCACGGTCGGGGGCGGCGTGCGGACCACCGACGACGTGGACAAGCTCCTGCGCGCTGGCGCGGACAAGGTGGGCGTCAACACGGCCGCGATCGCCCGCCCCGAGCTCATCGCGGAGATCGCGGACCGGTTCGGCAGCCAGGTGCTCGTGCTCTCGGTCGACGCGCGTCGCGTGAGCGGCGAGACCCGCACCGAGTCGGGCTACGAGGTGACCACGCACGGCGGTCGCCGCGGCACGGGCATCGACGCGGTCGAGTGGGCCGCGCGCGCGGCGGGGCTGGGTGCGGGGGAGATCCTGCTGAACTCGATGGACGCCGACGGCATGACGAGCGGGTTCGACCTGGAGATGTTCGCGGCCGTGCGTCCCGAGGTGAGCGTCCCGCTCATCGCGAGCGGCGGGGCGGGCACCCCGGAGCACTTCGCGCAGGCGGCGCAGGCGGGGGCGGACGCGGTCCTCGCGGCGAGCGTCTTCCACTTCCGGACCCTGACGATCGGTGACGTCAAGGCGCACATGCGCGACGCGGGCGTCCTGGTCCGCTGAGGCCGGGACGCGGGGCGTGCCGGGAGGTCCC